>NZ_QWGJ01000005.1:0-204128 GCF_003435225.1 Clostridium sp. AF28-12
AAACAGCAGAAGGGCCGGAAAGCCCGCAGGCAGAAAGCCTGAAAAGCAGGGCCTTACCGGCCTGTTCACAAAAGGAAAGAACATTCCCACCACCGCCCAGCAGACCCTCCCTTACCGGGAAATGTACCGGGATGGGGTGTGCCGGGTAACGGACCGCTATTACACCAAAACCATTGAATACGAGGACATCAACTACCAGCTCGCACAGTCCGAAGATCAGGCGGCCATCTTTGACGGGTGGAGCGCCTGCCTCAACTACTTTGACAGCAGCCTTCCGTTCCAGCTTTCCTTCCTCAACCACCGAAGCCGCCCGGGCAGCCGGTACAGCGTGAACATCCCCATGCAGGATGACGATTACAACAGCGTCCGGTGTGAGTATGTGGAAATGCTGGAAAACCAGATCGCCAAAAGCAACAACGGCATTGTCCGCACAAAGCTCCTGACCTTCGGCGTGAATGTGGACGACCTTCCCACCGCCAGGGCAAGGCTGGAACGTGTAGAGGCGGACATTTGCGGGAACTTCAAAAAGCTGGGCGTCAAGTGCCGCTCCCTTTCGGGGCTGGAACGGCTGGAGCTTCTTCACGGGCAGCTCCACCCCGGCAGCGGCTCCCCCTTCCGGTTTTCATGGGATATGATCCCCAAAACCGGGCTTTCCACCAAAGACTTTATCGCCCCGGACAGCTTCGACTTCCGTTTCAGCCGTCTGTTCCGGGTGGGGACGACTTGGGGTGCCGCCTCCTACTTGCAGATTTTGGCCTCGGAGCTCTCGGACAAGCTGCTGGCGGAGCTTTTGGAAATGGATGCGGAAATGACCATCACTCTCCATATCCAAACCGTCGATCAGGCCGCCGCCGTAAAATCCATCAAGGCCAAAGTCTCTGACATTGACAAGATGAAGGTGGAGGAACAAAAGAAGGCAGCCCGGTCAGGGTACGACATGGACATACTTCCACCCGACCTTGTAACGTACAGCAACGACGCAAAGACCCTCTTGGAAGATTTACAGAGCCGGAATGAGCGAATGTTCCTTCTGACCTTCCTTGTGGTAAACATGGCCCCGACCCGCCGGGAGCTGGACAATGACCTGTTCACGGTGTCGGGTATCGTCCAGAAATACAACTGCACCTTGAAGCGGCTGGACTTCCAGCAGGAGGATGGTTTTCTTTCCAGCCTTCCGCTGGGCCATAACGGCATTGAGATCAAGCGCGGCATGACGACCAGCTCCACGGCCATTTTCGTTCCCTTTATGACGCAGGAGCTCCGTATGGATGGCGAAGCCGTCTATTACGGGCTCAACGCACTTTCCCATAACGTCATCATGGCAAACCGGAAAAAGCTCAAAAACCCCAACGGCCTGTTCCTCGGCGTGCCGGGCTCCGGCAAATCCTTTGCCGCAAAGCGGGAGCTTGTGAACGTGTTCCTTGCCACCCGTGACCGGATCATTGTGGTGGACCCGATGGGCGAATACTCGCCCCTTATCAAGCGGCTGGGCGGTCAGGTCATCGAGATCGCCCCGGACAGCCCCCACCACATCAATCCGATGGACATTGATTTGAGCTTCGACGAGGAAAACCCGATGGCGCTGAAAGCCGACTTTATCCTGTCGCTGATGGAGCTGATCGTCGGCGGCAAGGACGGCTTGCAGCCGGTGGAGCGTACCGTCATTGACCGCTGTGTGCGCCAGATGTACCGGGAACACTTGCAGGACCCGGAAACAAGCAAAATGCCGACCCTCCAAACCCTGTATGACCTGCTCTGTTCCCAGCCGGAGGGCGAGGCGGTACGGCTGGCAACTGCCCTTGAAATCTATGTGTCGGGTTCCCTTAACGTGTTCAACCATGAAACCAATGTGGACCTGAACCGCCGTCTGGTATGCCTTGACTTAAAAAAGCTGGGTGCCGGGCTTCGGACGATTGCCATGCTCATTATGCAGGACTTGGTAAACTCGCAGGTGTCCATGAATTTCCTGCGCGGTATCGCTACATGGTGCTACTTCGACGAATTTCATGTGCTGCTCCGTGACCGTCTGACGGCAAGCTATTGTGTGGCGATCTGGAAAATGCTGCGAAAAAAAGGGTGCGTTCCCAGTGCTTTAACGCAGAACGTAAAGGATTTTCTGGCAAGCCCGGAGATTGAGAACATCTTTGAAAACTCGGACTTCCTTGTGCTGCTCTCGCAGGCACAGGGGGACCGGCAGATTTTAGCCAAACAGCTTGGGATCAGCCCCCACCAGCTTTCCTATGTGACCCATACCAATTCCGGCGAAGGGCTGCTGTTCTTCGGGAATACCACCATCCCGTTTGTTGACCGCTTCCCGCAGAATACCGAGCTGTACGCCATTATGACCACCCGCCCGGAGGACAAAAAACAGGAAATGGACCGGGCATAACGCACTTCGGGCCATGCTGGCCCGAGGTTTGGAAAGGAGGGATATATCATCGGAAAGAAACCGGATAAACGGAATTTTCAAAGGCCGGGGCCGACGGAGGATACCGGGAGCAATCGCCCCGGGCCGGCTGAACGGGAAGGGCCTTCCCCCGCACCATCCCGACGCCTGCGGTTTAAGGACGAGGATACCGGGCAGGACAGTCCTTCGGGCCACAATGACCCGAAGTCCAAAAGCGGTAAGTTTCAAGAGGACAGCCGGAAAAGCCGTCCCTCTGACCGCATGAGGCAGGAAGATGAAGCGGGCGGGCCGCAGGATACCGGCAAGGCACAGGAGCCGGAGGGCTCCGCCGAGAAGGCCGGGAGCAAAAAGGACAAGTACCAGAAAGCACAGGCAAAAGCGGAACACGCCGGGGAAAAGCTGGGAAAGGCCTGGGAGAAACTGGACAAGACCGAGGCAAAACGGGCAGCGAAGAAGCCGCCGGGGCTTGCAAAAAAGGCAGTCCGGGGAGCCCGTACAGAAGCGTGGTTCTATGTCCACAACAAGATACACGAGGTTGAGCATGAAAATGTGGGTGTGGAAGGAGCCCATAAATCCGAGCTGGCCGCAGAGGCCGGAGCCCGGAAACTGACCCGCTATGCCAAACGCCGCTGGCGGGAACACCCAGCCCGGAAGGTGGCAAAGTGGGAACGGAAGGACATAAAAGCCCGGGCCAATGTGGATTTTCAAAAGATGGCCTCCGAGCACCCGGAACTTGCCAGCAATCCGCTTTCCCGTGTGCAGCAGAAATGGAAACTGAAACGCCGGTATTCCAAAGAAGCAAAGGCGGCTGCAAAACAGGGCGCAAAGGCCGCAAAGAAAACCGCTGCCGCTTCGGGAACTGCGACCCGTCGGGCGGCGCAGTTTGTGACCCGTCATCCCGTGGCGGTGCTGGTCCTGCTCCTGCTGTTGCTGCTCTGTTTTCTTGTGTCGGCGGTAAGCTCTATCTTTCCCACGCTTGGCAGCGGCCTTGCCAATGCGTTATCCGGCACTTCCTACGCCTCGGAGGATACGGACCTGCTGGGCGTGGACGAGGACTACACGGCGCTGGAAAACGAGCTGGCGCAGACGGTAGCGAACATCGAAAGCACCCATCCCGGCTATGACGAGTACCGCTATTCCGTGGACGAGATCGGCCATAACCCCTATGAGCTGGTGTCCTATTTCTCTGCAAAGTACCATGTCTATTTCCGAGAACAAGTGCAGGACGAGCTGCGGGAGATTTTCGAGGCACAGTATGAACTGACCTTGACGGAGGAAGTCGAGATACGCTACCGCACCGAAACCAACACCGACCCGGAGACCGGGGAAACCACCACCGAGGAAGTCCCCTATGAGTATTACATTCTCAATGTGACCCTCACAAACAAGACGCTGCCTGCCGTGATCCTACCGAGGCTTAACGAACAGCAGCGGGAAATCTACATCGTTATGCAGCAGCTCAAAGGCAACAAACCCTATCTGTGGGAAGGGATTTACAACGGCGGCGAAGATACTGGCCCCAGCTATGAGATACCCGGCGAGGCGCTGGATGACCCGGCTTTTGCGGCGCTCATGGAAGAAGCCACAAAGTACATCGGCTGGCCCTATGTGTGGGGCGGCTCCAGCCCGTCCACCTCCTTTGACTGTTCGGGCTTTGTCTGCTGGGTGTACACGGCCAGCGGCGTCCACAACCTGCCCCGTACCACGGCGCAGGGCATTTATAACCAGTGCGCTATCATTTCCCCCTCCGAGGCAAAGCCCGGCGACATTATCTTTTTCACGGGAACCTATGACAGCCCCGGCCCTGTGTCCCATGTGGGGATTTATGTGGGCGACGGGATGATGCTCCATTGTGGTTCGCCCATCCAATACGCAAACATCAATTCAAGCTACTGGCAGACACATTTCTATGCCTTCGGGCGTTTGTGAGCCAGAGGAAAGGAGTCCTTGCATGAACAAGATCGACAAGCTCGATAAGGAACTGGAAAAAGCCCGGGAGAAGGCTGCCGAGTGGCAGGCCAAAATCCGGGAGCTGGAAAAGCAGAAACAGGAGGAAGAAAACAGCCAGATCGTGCAGGCGGTGCGCTCCCTCAAACTGACGCCCGCCCAGCTTATGGCTTTTCTGAATGACCCCAAAAACAGCCTTACCGCTTCGGGCCATACTGACCCGAAGCCGGAGGCACCCGAAAAGGAGGACACAGCCCATGAAGAAAACTAAATACCGCAGGCTGGCGGCGATGGCTGCCAGCCTTTTGTGTTGCCTGATCTTTACGGTCCCGGCCTACGCCCAGAGCAGCGAGCCGCAGCCGGAGACAGCTCCCGCCCCGGCGGAAACCGAAGCGGAGCCGGAAACACAGAACCCCTTTACCCCGGACGGGACGGGAACCGTGGTGGACAACGCCACCGACGAGGACGGTAAAGAGTTTTACACCATTACCACAGCAGACGAGAGCGTGTTTTATCTGGTGATCGACAAACAGAAAACCAGCGAGAACGTCTATTTCCTCAATACCGTTACCACAGACGACCTTCTGCCTCTTGCCGAACAGGGTAAGGAACCGCCCAAAGAAGTGACCCCGGAGCCAGAGCCAAAGCCCATCGAACCTGTGGAGGAAGTACCGGAACCCGAGCCGGAGAAAAAGGACAGCCCCCTTCTCTCTCTGCTCCTGATCGGTGCGGTGGTGCTGGCCGGCGGTGGGATTGGTTACTATTTCAAGATTTACAAGCCGAAGCATGAGGCCCCGGATTTGGAAGATGATTACTGCGAATATGAGGACGGGGAGCTGGAGGAGATCGCAGAGGAACCCGATGACGAAGATACCCCGCCGTGGGAGGAAGATACGGAGGAATGAGAATGAATTTTACAAGCAGCCCTTTTGAACGAATGATGAAGGAAGTACCGCACCCCGGCTGGAACAATGACGACCCTTGTAAGGGATGCCGTTACTACAAGGAGTGCAAAGGAAAGAAAAAACAGTGCCGCAAGAAGTTCCGGGCGCTGATCGTGGAGTCCCGCCCTTCGGGCCATCGTGGCCCGAAGTCATAAATGGACGCCCGGGAGCTGACCCGTGACGAGAAGAAGAAAATCCGCACTCTGGTCACGGGGATGTGCGCCAACTATGACCGGGAAAGCGGCCTGTGCCTTCCTCTTGACTGTGCCTGCTATATGCTACACAAGTGCTGGACAGGGGCGTACTGCCGTTACTTCCGTGAGGCTGTCCTGCCCCTTAACCCGGAGCTTCAAGCGGCGCTGACAACGGAAGGCATCTCCCCGGAGTTGCGGGCCTGTGCGGTCTGCGGAAAGGCATTTTTGCCCGAGGGGCGTCAAGCCTACTGCTCCGACGCCTGCAAGGCCGAAGGGAACCGACGGAAAAGCCGGGAACGCATGAGGAAGATGCGGGAGAAAAGGCCGGGCGGCTGTTACGATTTGCCGCCTCCAAAGGCTTGACATTCCGGGCTTTTTTGAGGGTGTTTCCGGGGTGGGAATATCTTATTACATTCCTCCCCGGTCTGCCCTCTTATTTCGTAACATCCAGCACTTCGGGTCATGTTGGCCCGAGGCACAGAAAGGAGGAATCTCTTGGAGACAGTACAAGGATATGTAATTTTGAAAGCTGCCACCTTTGAAACCGGACACGGCTTTGCGCTGGGGCATAATCCGGGAGCGCCGAGCCCCTTTGTGACCTGGCAGTTTACCGAGGGGGAAAACGGCCATCGGGATTACTACTGGGGTCGCTATGGAACCAGTCAGGCATGGGCGCAGAGGGACTTTGACCGCCGGGTGGACGACTATCAGCAGTTTTACCATGCGGCGGTCAAGCATACCGAGCTGGGACCGGAGGGCGTTTACCGCTATTATTCCACCCAGCGGCCCGTGGACATAGGAACTTACCCGAAGCCGCCGGATAACCAGCCTCTTTCCATCGTCAACTACGATGATGACAGGCGGCGTCCTGTGGCAGACGGCAGGCTGATGGCATGGGGCGAACTGACCTACGCAAAGCCGCTGACCGAAAAGCAGATGGAGGATTATGAGCTGAAACCAGCACCGGGCAATCCTGACCGGGTGCGCCCATCCATTACTGCCCGGCTCAAAGATGAAACCAGAGGGCAGGAACCCCCGAAGGAGCCCGGCCAGAAGCGGAGCCATAAAAACCATGAGGAACGATAAAGGAGGATCGCCATGCACGAAAAAGACAACTATCTGAAAACCGCCGAGCTCTCCACAGAGCAGAACTGCAACATGATCGACGGCGTACCCAACAACACGCCCATCCCGCCCACGCCCCTGGAGCTGGACGCAAAACCGCTTGATAAGGTAAAGGAACCCAAAGAGCGCCGGAAAGGCCGGGAGCTGGAACGCTGATGGAGAACCGCAAGCGGAATGTCCATCTGCACGTCATGGTAACGCCGGACGAGCTGGCAGCCATCCATGAACGGATGGCTGAGGCGGGCATTTCCAACGCCGGGGCTTATGTACGGAAAATGGCTCTGAATGGGTATATCCTGCACATCGACCTTGCGCCCGTAAAAGAGCTGATCTCTCTGCAACGGCGCTGTTCTAACAATCTCAATCAGGTTGCCATACACGCACATACCTATGGCGTGTACCCGGAGGAAATCGACGGATTGAAGCGGGACTATGAAAAGCTGTGGGGCGAGGTGTCAAAGGTGCTGCGGGAGCTCTCCGAGCTGGTGGCAAAGTAAGACGAGGGCGGCAGGCTTCCGTTGCGGGGCTTGCCGCCCTGCTCTTTTTTTACCACTTCGGGCCAGTATGACCCGAAAGTTTGGGACAGGATTTACTAATCTTTCGCAACATTTATGTCCCCGGGCAGGCATGATAAAATAGAGGTAGGAAGGATAGATAAAGGAGGTTTTGAAGATGAAGATACTGCTGAAAATATTGGTTGCTCCCTTTGCTTTAGCGTTGTCCCTTCTGGCGGCTCTGCTGGTGTTCCTATTTGATATTTGTGCCGTCCTGCTGACGATTGCCTCTGTGATCCTGACGGTGCTGGGTGTCGCTCTCTTTTTCACGCCGACGCCCATAGGCGGGATTGTATTTCTGTTTCTTGCCTTCCTTCTTTCGCCGTATGGACTGCAAGCGGCGGCGGGCTCCCTTCTTTGGGCGCTGGACGGAGGCAAATCCGCTCTGTACCGGTTTCTGGCAAGTTAAGCAGCCTCGGGCCATACTGGCCCGAAGTCGGGGCGGTCTGAATGGGCCGCCCCTTTCTCATGGAAAGGAGGAATGATTTTTGGCTACCACAACTTTGTTACAGCGCCATGCGGGCGAAGGCGAAACGATTGCTGAGGCTATCCGGGATTGTCTGGACTATGGCAAGGACCCGGAGAAAACAGAAAGCGGAAAGTATATCTCCGCTTATGAATGTGATCCGGCCACCGTGGCGGACGAGTTCCTTTTGGCAAAGGCCAGCTATGCCGCTATGACGGGCCGGGAACAGAAGAGAGAAAATAATGTGCTGTGCTATCAGATACGACAATCCTTCTATCCGGGCGAGATCACCCCGAAGGAGGCGAACCGTATCGGCTATGAGCTGGCTATGCGCTGGACAAAGGGGCGGCACGCTTTTATCGTTACCACGCACATCGATAAGCAGCACATCCATTGTCACATTTATTACAACTCCACCATCCTTGACTGCACCCGGAAATTCCGAAATTTTTGGGGCTCCAGCTTCGCCCTTCGGCGGCTCTCTGACAGGCTGTGCCTTGAAAACGGGCTATCCATCGTGGAGAACCCGAAGCCCCGGAGCAAGGGCAAGTATCGGAACTATGGAGAGTGGCAGAAAGACCGGAAAGGGCCGCTTTCCTATCAGGACAGGCTGCGCCTTGCCATTGATACTGCGTTGGCGGAACGCCCCGCTGATTTGGACGAATTTCTCAATTTGATGAAGCGGGCCGGGTATGAGGTCAAGACGGTTCGGGGCGGCGGTATCAGCTTCCGGCTGACCGGGCAGGGACAGGAACGCTTCACCCGTCTGCGTGCCTCCACGCTGGGGGACGGCTACGACTTGCAAGATGTTCTGTCCGCCATTGAGGGCAAAGAAAAACGCCCCGGGCGCTCGGAGCGGAAAATCAGTCTGGCGGTGGATATTCAAGCAAAACTGGCTGCCGGTAAGGGACCGGGATATGAACGCTGGGCGAAGGTATTTAACATTAAGCAGATGGCCGCCGCTCTTGCCTATATACAGGACAATAACCTGACCGATTATGAGCAGTTGGCGAAGAAAGCCACCGAGGCGGCAGACCGTTTCCATGTTATTTCCGAACAGGTCAAGCAGACGGAACAGGCCATGAAAACCAATGCCGGGCTAAAGGCCGCAACGGTTCAGTATGCCAAAACCCGCCCAGTCTTTGAGCAGTATAAGGCGACGAAGTACAGCCGGAAATTCCTTGCGGAGCATGAGGCCGACCTTGAACTGTACCGGGCTGCACAAGCGGAAATGCGCTCTCTGCTGGGCGGGGCGAAGCTCCCTAAAATGGATGTGCTGAAGGAGGAAGGCCGCAAGCTCACAGCAAAGAAAAAACAGCTCTATGGAGAATACCAGAAGGCACGACGGGATATGCAGGAGATCGTCACGATCAAGGCGAACATTGACACTCTGATGGGCTACACCGGGCCGGGACGAACGCAGGAAAAGGAGCGTTAAGGTTATGAAAATAAGGAGCAAAGCGACGCTGACACTTCGGGCCATGTTGGCCCGAAGATACGGGTTTGGGGCGAGCCCCAACAAGCCGCCTTTGTGCCACTTGTGGCCACAGAGGCATTGCTTGCCACTTAGCGGCAGCCCCTAAAATGGCGCAAAAAAACAGAGGCCCTTATTCTGGAACCTCCGTTTCTCTGGCTTTCTTAATGCCCTCGGCTGTGGCTTCTATCACGACAAGCTCTTTTTCATTCATGGAGTTTAGAAGTACATCAATGTGCTTTCTGCAAGAGCTTGACCTTGCCCCTCCATCCGCATGAATAAACTGGTCAACTGAGACGTCAAACATAGTAATGAGTTTAACAAAAAGGTCGAAGCTGGGATACTGCCCCTTGTTCTCAATATTCATAATGGTACGGGAGTCACGGTCTACTAATTCCGCAACATAGGCTTGTGTCCAGCCCTTTTCTTCTCTGGCTCGTTTGAGTGCCAGCCCGAGGCCGTGAAAGTCAAACCTTCTTTCATCTTGGTTCATTCTCATATCACCCTATATCATTGTACATTTCTGGTTGGATTATGAGAATGTAATGAAACTTTATGTAAGGTAGTATTTCATTTCACTATTCACTTGTAAAATCTTGATGTAAAAGCCAACAGGCTATATAATTTATGAAGAAATAATTTTTTCAAAAATTCGTCCGCTGTAACATTTCACGGACATTTGCCTGTTATACTATCTGCAAAAAGCAAAGGAAGTGAGGATATGAAGCAGATTTTAATTGTCGAGGACGACAGTTTTTTGAATAAGATGTTGGCCTATAACCTGACCGCAGACGGCTACGGCGTGACTTCTGCCCTAAATGCCAGAACCGCAGCCGAAGCCATCCGCCAGCGGGAATTTAATTTAGTGCTGCTGGACATCAACCTGCCGGACGGGAACGGTTTTGAACTGTGCAAGCTGATAAAGCCCCAGCACCCGGATACCATCGTGATTTTCCTGACCGCCAACGATCAGGAGAGCGACCAGATACGGGGCTATGAGGTGGGCGCGGTGGACTACATCACAAAGCCCTTTGTGATCGGGGCCTTGCAGCGGAAAATCAAAGCCATGTTCGCCATGCTGGAACACCACAAACCGGCCAAGGACATTTACGACGACGGGCGGCTGTTTCTGGACTTCTCGGAACAGACGGCTTCCTTAAATGGCAAGCCCCTGACCCTATCCCCGATGGAGTACAAAATGCTGAACCTGTTCCGCAAAAATCCCCGGCAAGTGCTGACCCGTGGGCAGCTTTTGGAAAAGCTGTGGGATATAGACGAAAGGTTTGTAGACGAACACACCCTGACAACTTCTATCAGCCGGATTCGCAGCAAGATTGAATCCGACGGCGGCGCGCCCTACATCAAGACCGTTTACGGCATGGGCTATCAATGGACGGGAGGCGAGGCAAAATGAAGTTTCAAAACCTCTCGGTAAAGCGGCTGTTTGGCCGGGTGGCAATAGGGTTTGCCCTCTCCATGTCCGGGATCACCATAGCCCTTTTTCTTGTGACAAAACAGACAGCGGTGCTGCTGACGGGCGGGGCGCTGCTGTTGTGCGCCCTTGTAGGGATTTTTGTACTGACGCAGGCGTTTGGAAAACGGTTATCACAGTTTACCGCTGACCTGTGCCAGACCTTAGACCACATGATTGCCGGAAATGAAGCGCCCCAGCGGCCAGAGGACAGCGAAACCCAGCTTGCCAGAATCGGACACCGGCTGGCAAGGCTTTACCAGATCATGCAGGAGAACCGCCGCCGGGTGGACGAGGAACGGCAGGAGTTACAGACCCTTGTATCGGATATTTCCCATCAGGTGAAAACGCCGGTAAGCAATCTGAAAATGGCGACGGACACCCTGCTGGAAAAGCCTATGGCCGAGGCAGAGCGCACCGACTTTATCCGGGGAATCCGCAGCCAGACGGATAAGCTGGACTTTCTCTTTCAGGCCCTTGTGAAAACCTCCCGTCTGGAAACAGGCGTGATCCAGTTGGACAAGAAACCGGGCCGCCTCTTTGATACCGTGGCACAGGCCATGAGTGGGATCGTGTATGCAGCGGAGAAAAAGGAAATCGCCGTGTCCGTGGACTGCCCGGAGGATTTGACCGTTTCCCATGACAGCAAGTGGACATCGGAAGCCCTCTTTAACCTGCTGGACAATGCGGTGAAGTACACCCCGGCAGGCGGGAAAATCGCTGTGTCTGTGGTGCTGTGGGAAATGTATGTGGAAATCAAAGTGACCGACACTGGCAAGGGCATTTCCGAAAGCAATCAGGCCGCTATCTTCCAGCGCTTCTATCGTGAGGAAGAAGTACACGAACAGCAGGGTGTGGGCATTGGCCTGTATCTGGCCCGCGAGATCGTAACGCGGCAGGGCGGCTATATCAAAGTGGTTTCGGAGCCGGGCAAGGGTTCGGAATTTTCCATTATGCTTCCCTTGCGTTGAGAGAAACTTTCTGCTTCGGGTCAAGTTGGCCCGAGGTGCAGAGATAAAATGAAATGTCCGAGCGTTGTAACATTTCACCTCAATCTTCAATGAATTTTTTTAGCCGCTGTAACATTTCGCGGACATTTGGGTTTTACAATACACTTATCAACAGGTAGGAAGCCTTGAAAGGAGTTTTGAATATGAGCGTTTTACAGACGATTGACCTGAAAAAGTATTACGGTACAGAACCGAACATTACCCGCGCCCTTGACGGCGTAAATTTCTCCGTGGAGGACGGCGAGTTTGTGGCTGTTGTGGGAACCTCTGGTAGCGGCAAGTCCACCCTGCTTCACATGATGGGCGGGCTGGACACTCCCACCAGCGGAACCGTGATCGTCCGGGGCGAAGAACTGGCAAAGAAGAACGATGAACAGCTTACCATCTTTCGCCGCCGCAACATCGGCTTTATCTTCCAGAACTATAACCTTGTTCCTATTCTGAATGTGTATGAGAACATCGTCCTGCCGGTGGAGCTGGACGGGGACACGGTGGATCAGAAGTTTTTGGACGAGATCATTCACCTGCTGGGGCTGGAAGATAAACTGAAAAATATGCCGAATAATCTTTCCGGCGGACAGCAGCAGCGTGTGGCGATTGCACGCGCCCTGATTACCAAACCGGCTATCGTGCTGGCCGACGAGCCGACCGGTAACCTTGACAGCAAGACCAGCGCCGAGGTGCTGGGGCTTATCAAGCGCACCAGTGCGGAGTTCCGGCAAACCGTTGTGATGATTACCCACAACAACGATATTGCCCGTCTTGCAGATCGGATTGTCCGCATTGAGGACGGCAAAATTGTGGAATAAGTAGGGGGTGGCAGACTATGACATGGCCTTTTGAAAATGATACCAGTAACATTGAAAAGAAACTGGCAAAGCGCAGTTTGCACCATGAACGGCAGCGTAATTTATTTGCAATCATTGCTCTGGCGCTAACTGCATTTATGATAACTGCGACATTCAGTATTGGCTTTAGTTACTTTGAAACCTACCAAATGCAACAAATCCGCTTAATGGGAACTACCGCAGATGCCGGAATCACAAATGTAACGGAAGAACAGTTGGTTGAGATTTCAAAATCAAGTCTTGTACTTGACGTAGGCATACAGCAGCGTTTAGGCAGTGTTGATACAGAACAACTGAGAAACGCAAGATTAGGTGTAGTATGGATAAATGATACAGAGTGGGAACACCACCGTCTTCCTACTATATCAGGTGTTGTAGGAAATTATCCGTTAAGTAAAAGCGAAATCATGTTGCCTACATGGGTGCTTGAACAGATGGGTATTTCTGATCCACAAATAGGGATGGAAATTGTGTTGTCATACCAAATTGGCGATAGCTATGATTATGTCACGGACACCTTTTTGCTGTCGGGCTACTATACGGACTACATTCCAATGCGCACAAATAATCGTGGTTATGTTTATGTTTCATCCGCTTTTAAGGATAGCTTAAATGTATCACTGGATAATAGTGTTACGGCAATGATCCGTTTTCAAGGCAATGATAATGCTGACAAAAACTGTGAAAGATTGCGGCGTGAGATTGACTTTACAGAAGGGCAAACATTTGAAATTGTACCATTAGAACAGGCAAATGGTGGAACTATTATTTTAGCTGTAATAATTTTAGCAGTTTTTATATCCTTTAGCGGCTATCTGCTGATTTATAATATTCTTTATGTCTCTGTCGTAAAAGATGTGCAATTCTATGGCCGTCTTAAAACGATTGGAACGACCCAAAGGCAGATAGAGAGAATTATCTATAAGCAGGCAATCAGAATCTCTTGTATTGGTATTCCGATTGGTCTGTTACTTGGTGCGGTTGTTTCCTTTGGCATTGTTCCTCACTTCCTGAATATGATGTATTCAACAAATTCTGATGTGGGAACAAAAGTATCTTTTTCGCCGTTTATTTTCATAGGAGCGGCCATATTTACGTTCATTACCGTTATGATTGCAAGCATGAAGCCCGCCAAAATTGCCGGAAGTGTTTCACCAATAGCAGCACTCCAATATACAGCAGCCAGCACAAAGAGCAGCGCCAGAAATTGTAGCAAAATGAAGTTGTCCAGAATGGCATGGAACAATGTCTTTCGTAATGCTAAGAGTACAACCCTTGTTTTTGCATCGCTTTTTTTCGGCCTTTCCTTGTTCCTTGTCGTCACAGGGCTATTACATGGTTTAAGCCCGGAGAATTATGTGAGCCAATGGGGAGTAAGCGATTTTGCACTCACATATAGTATCCACGAAAGAGAAGATTTAATTTCCAGCGAAATGGTTTCAGAGATTGGTCAGCTTGACGGCATTGAGAATTTGAGGTTGACCTATGCACCTTATCCTCAAGTAGCAGCAGATGTTGTATATGACGATGCTGTATTTCACGAGTTTCTTGCGTCATTAGACGGAGTAAACGGCATTGATTTTTCTGATCCGGCAAAATTAGAAAATTATCAGCAAAACTTTTTTAGCGGGGTTTTTGGAATTGACAGTGCATATTTGGAAGAAATCAATAAAACCTTAAACTTGCCTATTGACACGTCTGCCTTTGAACAAGGAAAGGTTGTGCTGCTGTCCAAAACAGTAGAAGGCCTTATTCAGCCAGGGCAGGAAATAACAATCCAGACGCAGAACGGACAGCATTCCTTTATTGTAGCGAACGGTTATTTGAATGAAGGGTTTCGAGCAGGAGGAGGCAATGAGAGAGGGACGGCTCCTGATTTGTATATTAGTCAAACAGCTTTGAAAGAACTCTTTCCGCAATATAGAGTGTTCCGCGTGGCCTTTGATACGGATGGTCAACATGACGAAAGTATACTGCAAGAATTAAAGCAAATCACCGCATCACAAGCTAACATTGATATTATATCCCGATATGAACGGCGAGAAGAAATGCAGGAATATCTCATTACAGCAAAGGTTTTAGGAACAGGGTTGTCCGTGATCCTGCTGCTTGTTGGTGTCATGAACTTTGTCAATACAATGGTTGTCAATGTAAATACTCGGCGCTATGAATTAGCTGTTCTTGAAAGCATTGGAATGACAAAGCGACAAATCAAACGAATGCTATTTATGGAAGGTTTCTATTATTGGGGTGTTTCCCTTTCCCTTGCAGTCACCATTGGAACAGCAATCTTCATCTTGCTATATATGATTTTTAGTAAAGTGGCCTATTATGCTGTTTTCTCCTATCCATTTATCCCACTGGTGCTGGTGTCTGGACTGGTGTTGCTAATCTGCCTTATTGTGCCTATATGGGTCTACAAAACTGACGTTAACCTTCCAGTTGTGGAGCGATTGCGGTTGACAGAGTGAGTTTAATCAAATAGCAAAACATCCTTAGATCAATCATATCGAAGCGGAGCAGATTTTAGCTGCTCCGCTTCTTTAGTATTTTTCAAAAAATTCTTTTGAAATGTCCGAGCTTTGTAACAATTCAGCCTGTTTTTCTGTCGAAATCAAAGACGCCTCGGACATTTGTGTAACATTTGTAGTTTATGCTTGTGGTAAATCAATTAAGAAACATCTGCCCCCACAGCGGGGAAAAGAAAAAAACCGCTGACGGGCAGAGGATTTCGTGTGCTTTCCTATATCACTGACGATACGGCGGTTTTGAGAAATCAGAGCCGCCGTTTCTTTTCGCCCCCCTAAACCAACGACGACCTAACACCGTGTAAATCCACGGCGGCATATAGGAGGATTGCCGCCGTGTCTATCTTTGCCTTTTTTCACAGTGCCCATGACCTACATCAGTTAAAAAAAGCATAGCCCCGCCTCCGGGTTATTCCGGCTATGTATGCGAAATTTGTTGGAACCTCAACTATTATGTCATTTCATGCGTCCGTGTGGCTTCATGCCGCCCGGGCGCTTTTGCGTTCTTATGGGGCTGCTTCGGGTCATGTTGGCCCGAAGTCATTCCCCGGTGCCGCTCCCCGCCGCCTTCGTTTCGGTCACTCGTCAACCAACAACCGAAACGGAGGTCAATATGGCTATTATCAATTTGCGGGACTATTACCCATTCTATACATCGGATTGCTTCATGGAAGTATCGGAAGAAGTTGCAGAAATGTTCAAAGAGTTTGATCGTAAAGAGGCTGCTTATCGGCTGCGTACATACCGCCACAAAGCCTACTATTCCCTTGATCGGGATGACGGGCTGGAGCATGAGGCTGTCTTTGTCGCTTTATCTCCCCATGAACTGTATGAGCGGAAAGTGACCATGCAGGAACTTCACGCAGCGATTACCAGTCTGCCAGACAAACAGGCAAAACGGATTTACGCCCATTTCATTCTCGGCATGACCAAACAGGACATTGCCCGGGCAGAGGGCGTCCATGAAAAAGTGATTCGTGTCGCAATCGAGCGAGGTCTGCGTCGCTTAGAAAAAATTTTGAAAAATTCTTTGTAAGGCGTACCGATTTAGGCCGGAAAATGAAATGGCTTATGAGAGGTAAAACACTTCGGGTCACAATGGCCCGAGGTTCAGACAAGCCTCATGCAGATTGAAAATTGAATAAAAAGACACCCGGATACGAAGGGGAACGCGCTGTGTGACAGACCCGCCATGACCTCAGATTTCAGAGAATACAGTCTTTGTAAAACTGAGCGAGCGAACAGGTCCATGCCATAGGTGGGGCAAGGCTGGCTCCACCGGAACAGGCGCAGAACCCGGATACTTGCGTTTAGTCACAGTCCGAGCGTTGAAGCGGTCTTGCAAGCCGTGAGCCGTCGCAGGCAATGAGAACGCCTTGCCATCAGAATGGGGAGAGTTGAAATACTATGGGGCATGAAGCCTATGTCCGTCCGGTGTGTCTGAAATGAAATGAAAACCCATGGGGAGCCCCCGGCAATGCTGTCTGATGATAGGCCAACCGATCCGGCGTGGCTCCCCATCTTTTCAAAAGAGGAGCACTTTATGGGAAATGCGTTTGGAATGATCCCCGGCTTGGAACCGGACGAATGGAGCAATGACGCCTGCCGTGGTTATGTCATTATGGCAATGGAGAACTGCGGATTTTCAAAGAAGGATATACGGCGAGTTGTGGGGCAACTTTATGAAATATTTGACCTCAACAGCGTGGAGGACGCCAAAGAAAAGTACCTTTCCAGTCCTTGCTGACCTCGGGCCACATTGACCCGAAGTGGAGAAAGCTCAAAGGGCGGCACCTGCTGGGTGCCGTCTTTTGACATTTCCCCACAGGACAAGCGGGAAAGGCTGGCATATACACGCACTTTCGCAAAGGAGGTTTTCAATGACGCAAGCTGTCACTTATGAACGAGAAACAAAGTCTGTCGTATTTCAAGGGAAGATCATTGTGCTGGAAAGCCTCACGCCGGTGCTTCCACCGAAGGAGAAAGAACAGCGCAAAAAAGAAATTGAGCGCTGCCTTTTTGAGGTGTTCAGCAAATATGGGGACAGGTTTCCCTAATCATTCGCAACATTGTTGTCCGGGGCTGCTGATGGTATAATATAATTGTAAGGTTGGTAGCTCCATTCCAGCAAGGAAAGGAGCCCAATATGGAATTTATCAGAGAAGATTGTATTTACGCAAGACAGTCAGTAGACCGCAAGGACAGTATCAGCATTGAAAGTCAGATCGACTTTTGCAAGTATGAATTGAAAGGCGGGAGCTGCCGGGTATTTAAGGACAAAGGTTATTCCGGTAAGAATACGGACAGACCGGAGTTTCAAAAGCTGCTGGGCGAGATCCGCAAAGGAAAGGTCCGGCGGGTCATCGTGTACAAGCTGGACCGTATAAGCCGCTCTATTCTGGACTTTGCAACGATGATGGAGCTGTTTCAAGAGTATGATGTGGAGTTTGTATCATCCACAGAAAAGTTTGATACTTCGACCCCGATGGGCCGGGCCATGCTGAATATCTGCATTGTATTCGCCCAGCTTGAACGTGAGACAATTCAGAAGCGTGTCACAGACGCCTACTATTCACGGTGCCTGAAAGGCTTTCACATGAGCGGACAGGCACCATACGGTTATCAGTTAGAGCCTACTGTGGTAGAGGGTATCCGCACAAAGAAAATGGTTGCCGACCCCGTAGCCGCCGACCATGTTCGGCTGATGTTTGAAATGTACGCTGAACCGGAAACCTCCTTCGGAGATATTACCCGATACTTCGAGGAACATGACATAAAAATTTATGGCAAATCCATGTTCCGTACATTTCTTTCCCAGCTTTTAAGAAACCCCGTTTACGCACAGGCCGATTTGGAGCTGTACGAATTTTTCAAGAGTCAGGGTGCAGCGATTGTCAATGACGCTTCTGACTTTGCCGGAACAAACGGCTGCTATCTCTATCAGGGGCGGGATGTGAAGGAGGACAAGGACAGGTGCTTAAAAGACCAGATACTTGTTATCGCTCCCCATGAAGCACTCATTTCCTCTGACACATGGCTGAAATGCCGGAAAAAACTTATGGCAAATACCACCTTCCAGCAGGGACGGAAACCGAAGAACACTTGGCTGGCTGGAAAAATCAAATGCGGGCATTGTGGGTATGCTCTGAAAGCCACCCATGTACCAAACAGCACCGGATATTTCCGCTGTACCAAACGGACGGAAAACAAAGGCTGTCCGGGCTGTGGGAAAATCCGCAAAGAAGAATTTGAGCAATTCATTTTCTCGGCCATGCAGGAAAAGTTCAAAGACTTTCAGATACTCCACGGCAGAGAGGAAAAAGTCAATCCGAAACTGACCGCCTATCAAGTGGAGCTGGCACAGGTGGAGGCAGAAATTGAAAAGCTGCTGGATACGCTAACCGGAGCCAATGCGACCTTGCTTGCCTACGCTAACAAAAAAATTGAAGAACTGGACACCCGACGCCAGACCATTTCAAAGGCAATCGCTGAATTGAGCGTTGAAACCATATCTCCCCAGCAGATAAAGAAGTTATCCTATTATCTCGACAACTGGGACAGCATAGATTTTGACGACAAAAGAAAAGCCGCCGATGGTTTGATCTCTACAATCAAGGCCACCAGCGACCGTGTTCAGATAGAGTGGAAAATCTGATATTTCCGCTCTATCGCCCCTCATTTCTATTTTATCTCGTTTGTACCCCTTGTACACCGATGTTTTCCATATACCAGACATTTGCATACCAGTGAATTTCTTTTCCACTCATAAATAGTATTTTGCGACTGTTATCCACAATCTGCATACTGTTCTTCACATTTACAACTTTCCTGGCTACAATTGTTTCCAATTTCTTTATTTGCTCCAGTTCAAGACGCTCGATATCATCAATTCCTTCCTCTATGCAAAACTCATACATCCACCTTAAAGGAAGTAGATAACGCACTCTGCGATCCTTGCTGTCTTTTATATTCCTCAAGGCATAGCATAAAATCTGAAAAATTTGCCTTTTTAAATTTTCTGACGCCTTTTGGCTAAAATCCCATACCAGTTCGCTTTTATCCTGGATATAATCAAAATCTGACCCTATGTCCTGATCTGGTATGTAGGGAAGAAAAATCACTTGCCCTTCATACTTGAGCTGTTCTTTGTTTCTTCCAGAAAGTGTTTCCATTTCTTTTCGGATGTCAAACTGTTTGATCCGATCCAATGTCTTCAAATATTCAAGGCTTTTAGAGAAAGTTTTTGTCCTACGTAACTCACTTTCATACAGTTCTCTGGTTCTATAATCAATTTCCCTTACATGATGAATTCCCTGCCGTATCAAAAAATTCCTAACATTTCCTTTCAAGCGTTCTTGCACTGTATTGCACCGCTCAATTTCATCCAGCAATTCTTTATACTCATTCCGGATAAGTGCCTTCTGCAAATTTCTCAAGAATCCAGTTCGCTCAAACACCTGTTTCTTTGTAAAGCTCCCCGTTTCATGCAAAAAGATTTTATAATTACGGAAATCCTGTTCTTCTATAAGAAAAACATCATATATTCCTACACCTTTTAGATAAGACTCTGCACACTCCCAGTATGTACTCGGTACATTTATATCCGTTGTCAACTGGTTATGAAGATAATCCGCTTTATCCTGTGATTCCGTATTCAATAATCTTAATGCAGGCACATGCTTCTCCTCCTTCCCTAAAGTAATTTGTCGATTTCATAAATGGACTGATGTTTTCTATAAAATTCATCGCTGACATCAATCAACTCCTGATCCGATATATTTAAATATCTCATCGTTGTTTCTATATTTCGATGCCCAAGTGCCTGACTAATAAGTTCCAACTTCCATCCAGCCTTCCGGCGAGCATTTGCAAAATAATGCCGCAGCATATGTGGTGTTACTTTAATCCCAGTCTTCTTCTGCAGCCGTTCCATCAATGCATAGACGCCTGAGTCCTGCATCGGTTTTCCAGCATAATCTCCCGAAATGTTAATAATCAAGTACTCCTGCTGGAAAATAAGGTCTTTATATTCCTCTATATAAAACTGCAGAATTTCAAAGGTGGCATCGCTGATTTTTGCCTTCCGGTATTCTGCATTCTTAGCCCTGGCTCCATTTTCATTATCTTCTCTAAAATTGACATACAGTAAGTGTCTCTCATAATCAATATCTGTCGCATACCGGACTCCCAAAAGCTCCCCGATGCGAAATCCCGTTTCTGCTAATAATAAAAGCAGGATTTGATCGCGACAATTGGCACATGCCTTTAATAAAATCACGATCTTATCCTGCTCTATGGTCTTCCCTATATGTCCTTTTTCCTGTAGATATCCATGAAATGTATTCCGGTATAATGTCCTTTTTACTCCCACTGAATTATGTACAATAATTCTCATATCAGAGAGGACTTTTAATTGCTTTATAGATTCATCCTGCTGTCCAGAAAATCTATAAAATCGGAACACCTCTTTTAAATACGCATTACAGGTCTCATTATATGGTTTCTTTTTGTAACTATCTCCACTATGCAATCCTGCCTGTAACCATATCAAATAGTCTGTAAAGTGTTCCTGCTGCTTATCATATGGCATCTCCCATACATCATCTAACTGGATGCCAGTCTCATCTATATAATTCAGATAGTATGAAATGGCTCCTGCACTTCTTCTGATAGTATTAGGTGACAATTTTGATCTTTTTTTATGCATTAGATACTTGGAGGGCAGTAACACTATATCCTGGCTCTCCTGCTCACGAATGAAATAATATTTTTCGTGATTATCTATCTGGGAATCCACAATATACCTTGCCATATTACTTTACTCCTTTCCTCTAACGCTATACACAGTATACCGTGTTACTCTTCTCATAGCTATCACACAATGTAACAATCTTTCCTTTTCAAACGAAGCATTATCAATAAACAACGTCAATCGATTTGATAACTCCCTGCTATTCCAAATGCAATACCTGCAGTTAACAAAAATCCAATAATTCCAACTGCCGCAACAATCAATATCCCAATCATGATCGTTCTACCTCCTCAACAATCTCTATAACATCTGGCATTCTGCCATCGTAACCGCTTCATCTTCCATAGCAAAATATTCATCTGCCACATTGCGTTCCACCGCCAAAATCTCTCCAGCCTCCTTCTCTCCCAGCTGGATCGGCGCCAAATACTTAATAATTCTCCCACATAATTTCTGGTCCGGACAAATATCCAGCATCCCCATACAGGTATTCACAATAAGGCGATCCAACACATCGGTAATCACTATTTTTTTAGCATCATATCCTCTCGCACCGATAAAATTTGCCAAGTTCTCCGGGGTCAGTGCCAACATATATTCTTTTCTGGCTCCCCCACCATATGGATACTCATAGGCATATCCCATCGTTTCTGTGTTCATGATCCGTTCTACCATATTCTTTTCTTCTGCTCTCATAAAATCTTCTCTCCTATTTTTTAACTGCCAAACTCAATTTTCCCTTCCAATGGCGAATATGCATCGACACCATAGCTTTCCTGAAGGATCTGAAATCTTGCGAGCTGCATGGATGATCTGGACAGCCTGCCCCGGTTTACAATCAAAAGAACATCTACCTGTTCTTTCTGGACCGCTTCTATAAAATGACGAAATCCATTTCGATTCCAAAGCGGAGTTGTCCCCACATCACTGGAACTTCCAACCAGTTCAAATCCCATCTGCTCTCCATAATCAATCAGCTGTTTAAACTGACTTTTTAATGCACCATTTCTATCTTCCGGTGCATCAATCGCACAATAGATCCACGCACGTTTTCCCTGACCCATTCCTGCCTCCTGCTCCTTTTCCAAACACCCTTTATGTTCTTCTCTGTACTGTTACACCAAAACTCACGAGAATTGCCTCATCTACTTTACGCATCATGGCTCCACTCAGACTTCCTACATACCCTCTTAATCTTATCCGGTCAATCGTCCTTACCTGCTCCAATAAAATAACAGAATCATTATGGAGTCCTCTTACATGATTTCCCAATTCGATATGTGTAGGTATCCAGTGCTTATTAGGCCGACTTGTAATTGCTGCCACAATGACGGTTGGACTGTAACAATTACCAACATCATTCTGAATAATCAAAACCGGCCGGATTCCCCCCTGTTCAGAGCCTATTACCGGCATCAGGTCTGCATAATATATATCTCCTTTTTTTATCGTAACACTTCCCCTCCTTCCATCTACTCTGGACTACGAATGTTCCTACTCTTTATGAAAAGTCTCTATCTCTATGTAATTCTGCCATCATATGGCAAATGCCTTTTTTCCATCTTACGCTGATGACCTCGCCTGCCAAAAGTTCATCCGCTCGGATTCCCTTTCCCAGCTCCTTCTTGGCTGCTTCTTTCTGCCCTTGCAAAAGTATGGATTTTACCTGGTCAGAATTCAGAAATAAATATCCTTTCGATGTCATAAAATGAAAATTGCTGTCAGGATATAATTCCATAAATTCTTTGACACGCATATACATCTTCCTCCTTATCATTTTGTGATTTAGAACACAAGGATAGCGGCAGCCTTATCCAGTTGATCTATCTTTCCTTTTCCGCTGGATAAATATAAAGCTGCCGCCATAGTTTCTGTTAAAAATCACTTGTTCTTCATTTTCAAAAGTTCCTATTCGACACAACTTCCCGGAACCAGATATCGGAAATACTGATATTCCTGTTACAACCGATATCTTTGGGCGGCAACACTGACCAGCCATGGCTTAAGGCTGTCATG
Organism: Clostridium sp. AF28-12; assembly: GCF_003435225.1. NCBI lineage: Bacteria > Bacillati > Bacillota > Clostridia > Eubacteriales > Clostridiaceae > Clostridium > Clostridium sp. AF28-12. Next base: position 22,737 of record NZ_QWGJ01000005.1, read on the forward strand.
GGATTGTTCCCCTCCGAGGGTCTCTCCGAGCCGCCCTCATTGCGTGTTCCCGTTTTGCGGGGCTGTGACTGGACGGAAGTATCATTATAGGCTGTTCAGGTCATTGCAGGCAGTCTGCCAAAACTGCTTTAAGGACAAATTTTTTTCGCTCTGCACCTTTGATGTCATCTTATTGACAGACACTCTGACTATCTGCAGGTGGTCGTGGCGGATTTTCCTTTGTGCTTTTCCTTTTGGGCTGAACAACTAAGGTATCTGTATTGCCGGATATGACTGTTTCACACAGTTTTTGCCAAAGAACAGAAAGAGAAATCAGTCCCCTTCACTTCCTTCCACGCTGGCAGAGAAGTTTGAGAACCAAAAACAGAAAAATAATTAAAATAATTTTCTCAGTTTCTCTAAAATCTTCTGTCTCCGTTTGTTTATCGCCTTCTGTGACAATCCAAGTACCGAAGCTACCTCCCGTTCCGTCCGTTCCTCAAAATAGAGTTCCTGAATCAACCACTGTTCTTCTTTCGAGAGTTCTAAAAGGAATTTATGTAACTGTTCACACTCTATTTTTTTCAGAATCTGATCCTCCACACTTCTGTTTTCTTCTGGAAATTGCACAGCCATTTCCTGCAGGCGTTCATAGGAATCCTCTCTGCTAGGAATGGTCATTTTCTCTCCTGTTTTAGGATCTACGATATTTCTTGCTCTTTTTAAGTCATATTCCTGATACTGCATTTTTCTTTCACTTGTTCTCAATACAGCGATTACTTCCTCGCTGGCTTCCGGATACATTTTTCTAAAATCCGGTATCTTATACGGTTTTGCCATGTTCCTGTCCTCCTTAGTTTTCGTTGGGTGGTGAAAACGAAGGACAAGTGGCGGACTACGACATAGGTTTCTGGCAATCCTCAAGCAAGAGCTTTTCTCCATACGCTGCTCCTTAGAAAAAAAGAAGCCAACGGGAGGATCCCGCTGGCTTTTAACAAATTAGAAATTGGATGCAGCGCACAAAACACTATAAAAAAGACCCCATACATTTCTGTATGAGATCTTCTCGCTCAGCACACTGACCATCCAGTGTACTGACTATAACATGAGAGAAGTCGGACTTTCAGTAGGACTCTTGTCGGACTTTAGTCGGACTATTTAATTGATATGAAGCGTTCTCGGTTTGCTTCCGTCACTTTCAATCAGATGTTCTTCCTTCAATTGCCGAAGATAACCATGCACAGTTGATGGGGAACGATACCCTAAACCTTTTCCGATATCCCGTACAGTAGGCGGATATCCATACCTTTTTATGTATTGCTCAACAAAATACAAAACTTCCATTTTCTTTTTGTTGCTCATAAAACCACCTCTCCTCTATTCATAAAGTAACGGTTCTTCCAAAGCCTGTTTGATTTGAGGAAGAGCACTCCCCCAAAGAGATAGACCGAATATTTTAATTGCTTCCTTTTTTCTATCATAATATGTGCTTCTTTCCATCCGAAGCGTTTCCAGTAATTCAGGCTCTGTATATCGGAACCGGCTTAAATAACACTTAAACACAATGTCAAAATAAAGCTGTGGTGAATATGGAAAATCACGCATTTTAACCATGGCCGAGTCTACCAGTTCCACAAGCCACTTGGTCTGGAACAGGCTTTTTACTGTTTCTTCAAACTTTTCCCTCTCTACAGTAGGAGCAAAATCATTCAGATATAGAAGCCCCTCCTCCAGTTCTCTACCATAACAATATTCTGCTTCTTCACGAAGCATTGCAGCACGGTCACAGGCCGTCCAGCATACATTTCGATAAATAGATAATAACAATTTTGACCTTTCATATAAATTTTGTTCATCCAGATGCTGCATCACACACAGCATCTGAATACTGTTTTTTGCCAATGAGTTTTTCCGTCCCATAAGCCCCTCCTATCTTACCGGTTCATAACTCCCGGCATAATCAAACCATGATCTCGATATTCCGGCATCTTCAGATCCTTCATCAAGGCCGCTGGATAGATAGCCCTTTTTCCAAATCGCCGCCGAGTTTCCTCAATCGCCAGAAATAATTTTTCTTCTTTCTCAAGCCGGATTGGATCCGAAAACAAACAGATTTGCTCCGGTTCTTTTGCTGATACCAAGTTGATTGCACGAACAGTTACCGAACGCACAGGTTCCTTCCAATCATAATTTCTCTGAAATAGTTCCCTCGCCAGTTTTGCAATTTCCAAAGGCACTATCGTCGGAAGGGAAAGTTGACCTTGATACTGCCTTGTAAATAATTCCTGATTGCGAATCGCTATCTGAACCCCCTGTGCTTTCAATCCATGAATCCTTAATCGATGTCCTATGTCCTGGCATAATTCCAGAATAACCTTCCAGACCTCCTCTTCTGTTTTAAGATCTGCTGTACAAGTAATTCCATGCCCCACACTTTTCATCGGAGACACAAAGTCCTTCTCCATTACCGGACTATCATCCAGACCATTTGCATATGACCACAGCATCAGCCCATTTTTACCAAGAAGCTGGTTCACATAATCATGATCCATTTCTGCCAGATCTCCTATCGTATAAATTCCAACTTGCTCCAGCTTCTTTGTAGTTGAGCGGCCACAGAATAATAATTCCGATACCCGAAGCGGCCAAACCTTTTGTTTCCATTCTGATTCTTCAATGCTAGTTATGGCATCCGGCTTCTTCATATCACTTCCCAGTTTTGCAAATATTTTATTGAATGAAATTCCTATACTAACAGTCAATCCCAGTTCATTCTTCATCCTGCAGCGAATCTGGTCTGCAATTTCTTTTCCAGAACCATAAAGAACCTGACTTGCTGTCACATCCAAAAAGCACTCGTCCATTCCGTAAGGCTCTACCAGGTCTGTATATTCCTGATAAATCTCTCTTGCCATGTTGGAATATTTTAAATACTGTTCATACTGGGGTGGAACCAAAATCAAATCCGGACAAAGTCGTTTTGCCTCCCAGTTAACCATCCCTGTTTTTATTCCTGCTTGTTTCGCTTTCTCTGATTTTGCAAGAACAATTCCATGACGGTTTTCTGTGGACCCGCACACTGCTACTGCTTTTCCCTGTAGCTCTGGGTTCAGCATCATTTCTACAGAAGCATAAAAACAGTTCATATCACTATGAAGGATTGTCCGATTCATATTCTGTACCCTCTTCCAATTTTTTCTAGCAATTATTAGCACACTTATTCTTGACAGCTTGCACACTCACTATTATAATGTGCATATAGTCACTGATACTTGCTAATTCTTGCTAATTCAAATATTAGCAACTACATGCACACTTGTCAATAGCACAGTTAGCAAGTTTACGCACACTAAAACGAATGGAGGTCTGACATGAAATCTTTTGGTGCTAAAGTTAAAGAACAACGTGGAAATCTTGGATTAAGTCAGAAACAATTAGCAGAAAAAGCCGGAATGGGTATCCGAACAATTACTTCTTATGAATTAGGAGAAAGAAAACCATACCAGGCACAGCTTTATAAGCTGGCAAAGGCACTGGAGGTATCAACCGAGTATCTGCAAAACGATAACATAGAGGATCCATCTTATGGTTTAGACCGCATGGAATATGTAGAAGATATGAGAAAAAAAAGCGGAACCAGAGAGGCATTGGATCTACAAAAAATGCTGGCTGAGAACACAGCTCTTTTTGCAGGAGGCACTCTAAGCGAAGAAGCAAAAGATGCTTATTTTCAGGCAGTTGCCGAAGCATACTATGACTGTAAAAAAGCAGCCAGAAAAACCTTTGGCAAAAAGAAAAATCCACAATAATCTTCTCCCGTAATATAGTCCGAAAGGAGGGAGCTGTTTTGACTATTCAATCCATATCTGAAGAAGTCAGACGGATCCAGAAAAAATATGGTGAATCGGATCCATTCCGTCTGGCACAGGCAATGAAAATTATCGTGGTATTAAAACCGATGGGAAGATATAAGGGGTGCTGCAAAGGATTTTATGTTCAGCACCGCAGAATCAAACATATCACAATCAACAGCGATTTGCCGGAAGTGATTCAACGGGTCATACTGGCTCATGAAATTGCTCATTCCGTGCTTCATGCAAACATAACAGCTGCATTTCATGAATTTACACTATTTGACGATACAGATCGGCAGGAATATGAAGCAAATCTCTTTGCTGCCGAACTGCTGTTATCTGATGACTGCGTATTAAATGCATTAAACGAAGACCAGTTTTTCTTTCAGGCAGCCAAAGCTCTTTATGTACCAGCAGAATTACTGGACTTTAAATTTCGTGTCATGAAACGTAAAGGTTATAAACTGGAGTCTCCCATCGTATCACATGGGAATTTTCTGAAAACAATTGAATAGGAGGACTACTGATGAACGAAGATACTATCCGCGATATATACTATGTAGAACATAAATGGAACCCCCATTTTTTCTATCTTTCCCCAAAATCATTTTGCCAGGATCTTGAAAAAAATGGCCCCGATCTATACCTTGACTTGTTCCATGCCATGTATCAGGAAGAGTCTGATTATATTTGTCCATATACGGAAAACGATTTTTCCCTTAGAAAAGAACTTTGCAACAATGGGACAACTATCATCTATCAGCTTATTACTCCATCTCCTGTCCTCTCCCCTCTTACCCGGTGTGTCTATTTCTGCTGTCAATTAGATAAGCAGCAATATTTTTACTATACCTCTGAGCTAGCACATACCGGTGATTATCTGCTATGCGGATGGACAAAGGATGAAGCGCATCTCATTTTCCATTCCGATGCATCTACACTTGAGGAAGAACTGGAAGAAGTTAAAAAACTTTTTAAGGAGGTAGAACTATATGATCGGTGTTCAGACAGACTGCAAAGTTTATGTAAACGTAAGAGCAGCCTTCCTTCCAGACGGAAAGATGCTTCCAGAAGAACTTACCTGGGAAGACGGAACACCTTATACAATTGACCGCATTTTGAATGTGAAACCCTCTGTCGCAAGGAAAGCTGGAGGTCAGGGCGACTGTTATACAATTTTGGTAAACGGAAAGCAAAGCCATCTCTTTTTTGAACGCAGTACAAATTTAACGGGAGCTTATATAGGCCGGTGGTTTGTAGAACGAAAATCTTAACCAAAACCCTTATATAAAAAAGATAGCTGTCATTTTACGATATAATGTCAACTATCTTTTTTATATGGCATCATTTTATATTAACGCATTCCAGACGCACACTCTCCCATATTAATGTCCAGCACCCCTCTGGGCGGCTGGATCAGGGCGTCCTCATACTGGCACTTCCACTGAATCTCCCGGCACATCTGGCCATTCGCCACGCCGTCTATGGTTTCCCCATCCTGAATGGGGTTATCATGCTCCAATATGTACGATGCCACATTGTAGGCGTGGTTTACCACCCAGTTGGGGTCCATGTCGTGGAAGTGGTACTGGAGGTCGGGCAGGAACAGGGTGCTCATGCCCACCGTGTCGATGAGCATATCTTCGGTGCCCTCAATGTTAAAGAAGCGGACATTGACGCCAAAGCGGATGAACCGATCCGAGCCTTCAATCTGGTGAGAACGCACATCCTCCGCCAGGAACAGTTTGCCGCAGTTCTGGAAATAGAATGCCTCACAGGTGGGGTATAGCTCCGCCAGAGCCTCCAAAAAGTCGGCATCCAGATTGGCACGCTCCAGCGCCGGAAGCGCCGCAGCCAGCATATCGGTGGCTACCACCTGATATTTGCACTCCCGGAAGATCCGCTCCCGGTCCTCCTGGCAATCCCACATCTGGCTCATCAGGAAGGCATCAAAGCCTTTGCCCTTGAACTTGTCGCATTTCATCACCATCAGCTGCACCGGGCATTTTCCGTCCTTGAACTCTGCAATATGCTCCTGTGCGGCAAAGCCGGCCATTTTCTTATCATAACAGAAACACTCGGTTGATCCGATGTGCTTCTCCATTACGGCAGTCATTTTTTCTTTATCCGGCATTTCTACCGGCTCTTTGAACAGCATCTGAATGAGATAGGGGCCTCCGGGCTGGGGACCTTTTTTGTCGTCCAGGTTTTGCTGGAAAACTTTATTGCTCATTTGGTTTCCTCCTTAATAATCCAGCAGGATGGGCACCTGCTGTTCCTCGGCAAACCGCATGGCTCGCCAGAACATGGAGAAGGCAAACTTGGCAAGGGATTGGGTGTCATACGGGGTGTGTTCCGGGATGTCCGCCTTGCTGTACCGTCCATCTGCGTCTATGGTTCCATCTACCGGGTATCCCTCAGTGTCGGCCCAGCCAAGGATGGTATCCTCATCGGCCTGCCACGCCAGCTGGTTCAGCTTCTCCAGTTCCTTCCGCAGTCCGCCCAGAGTGGCGATCACCGCCTGATCATCGGTGAGCAGAAGCGCCTGAAATAAGAAGGAATCCGCCAGAGGCAGCCACCAGGTAGCCCCACTGAACAGGGACCACACCCGCTCCTCGTCCGATGCAAGGCGGGCAATCAGGGGATGCTCCCCAAAGTCCCAGTCTTTCTCCACAGTAGGTGGCACCGGTTCCTCATATGTATGGCAGGCAGCCACCAGCAGCATGGCGCCGAACGCATCCCAATCCGGCTTGTCGGTGTAATATGGCTTCTCATTGTCCTCCGGCCAGGGGGTGTAGGGCGGTTGGTCCGGCTGGGAAATAGCTGCCAGAATCTGATCCCGCCAGTTCTCCACCGTTTCCTGAACCTCAGCCGGGGACAGCTCCTCCTCGTTGTCAGCAGGTTCTCCATCCGGGGTGATGCGGTTGAAAGTATATCCGTTTTCCTCCGCCCACTGTTGGACGATGGTTTTCCAGTTGTGAGAATAGTACCGTGTCAGTGTTCCGGCGTAGATGTCAAGTCCCATAAGTTTTTCTCCTTTTTTGTCTATATCATTTCATACAGCAGGGCAGCGTCGCCCTGCACCAGCTCCAGATGGGAACGCAGCGTTTCCAGTCCGCTTTGTACCGCCTCGGTGGGGAGGTTCCAGTCTGGGGCAATTTCGGCGGCCAGTTCCTGGAGATTCTGCTCCCGCTGAGCTGCCAGCAGTTTAGACGCCAGCTCTCCCGCCAGCAGAGCGCAATCCGGGGTATCCTCCGTCTGGGGAGCAGGAATAGATGCTCATGGCCCCGTAATCGGTGTGCAGAACAAGTCCGCTCCCAGTAAAGGCAAAATTCACCTGCCGCACCACAAAGGGGTCATCAATAGTGGCCAGCAGCTGGCCGCTGCCGATATCCCACAGCTCTATGGGGGAACTGCCACGATCCTGCTGAACAGCCATCAGGCTGCCCCTTGTCCGCACCATACAGGTGTCTGAAAAACTCAGCCCCTGCCGGACAGAAAACGGGAAAGGATTGTCTATCTCCTCTCCGGTCTGGGTCAGATAGAACTTACCGCCCACCGAGAAACACTGGTCATCCGGGGAGAAGAAGGGATGCCAGCCCTCATTGGGAATCACTACTTTTTGGGCAGATTTCAGATCGACCAGCACATACTCACCCTCGGTGACACGGTAGGCCGCTTTGCTTTGCCGGGGAGAGAGCATCCCAAAGCAGTAATAGGCAAAATTCGGATTCTTAGACTTCTTGCATTTTACCGTTTCCCGCCACACCTCTGTGTTGCTGCCAAAGTCAAAGACGATGATCTCCTCGCCCGTGTACCACAGGGCCAGGTCGCCGCTGGCATCCAGCATGGTCTTCATTCTGTTTTTCTTGTTGGCAAAAGGCGTGACCTCATGGGTGCGGAGTGAGAACTGCTGGAGAAGATAGCTGTTGTTCAGCAGCAGGGTATCATTGGGGCAGAGAACCTGCTCATAGGTCATCCGCTTGGCACCCAAAGAGACCGTTTCAAGAATCTCCCCGTTGCCATCGAAGTGATAAAGGATCTCGTCCTCAAAATCTCCGGCCATCCTCGTCAGGAAGAAGTCATCCCGTGTGAGAGCGGTAGCTAAGGGCATAAAACCGTTGCTATCCTTTCCGACAAACCGATGGCATCGCGCTTCTTCAACGGCGGCGTCCGGATTCTGATAGACAAATCCTTTCCGCATCTGGCCCATCATGGCGCTGGCCGCCTTGCTCTTGACCTGGAAGGCGGAGTCGCACAGAATCTCCTTGACCTTCCCGCTATTCAAGCAGGTTCGGATGGTATGTCCGTCAATTTCAATCCGCCACTGCTTATTTGTGGCGGGGTTGAGGAATGTTTTTTCAATCATGGTTTTGATTGTTCCTCCTTTCGGATCAGGATGCTTTTTCCCTCGGCGTTGATGCCATACAGGTCATCCAGATGGATGTGAAATCCATCCTCACGAATGGTTTCTGCCATACCCAGAGCGGCTTTCGCCAATAGGAGCAGCCCAGCCCGGTTTCCCGTTAATTCCAATTCATTTCCATCGGCATGAGTGGCAAAGGAGAGGTGGGCTTCCGGCTCCACTGGAAGGATGGGCAGTTGTTCATCATTGAATTGAATGGTCAGTGTTTTGGGGTTCATCACTTGTATCCCACCTTTTGAAAACTCCTCAATCAAAATCCATCCAAAGCAGGTGCTTTCCACAGTGGAGGCACTGGAACAGATAGCATTGCAGATGCCCGCCATTGACGGATTCCCGAATCATTTCTTTCTGCTCATCGTCCCACATGGGGTCGTCCAGCACCTCCTCCAGCACGCCCAGCGCCCGCAGTTCTCTGGCACCCACATAGCCCAAAAAGGCACAATAGTCGCCGCAGTGAGCGCGCCAGTATTCCTGCTGCCAGCCGGAATAGCCGGGAGTGCGGTGGATCAGCTCGTCCAGCTTCTCCGGATCGTCTACACCATCATCCAGAGAGAAATCATCTTGAAAACTACCATCATATTTCCGGGCCGCTTCGCCGTTGGCGATGCACTCTGGGCACAGATATGCAATATCCTCCACAGAAAAGAACGGATTTGTATAGAAAATATGGGTCATCTTGCCGCAGCAGTCACAGACAACGCCGTCTGCGGATTCCTCAAAAGCGCCGGTTGCCAACGGATTCGGATGATACCGGAAGGTGGGTAGGCCCAGCCGGGTCTGCCGCTCCTTCTCGTTCTGCTTTTCCTCTGGTGTTTTGGGCTTGGGGATGGCGTAATGATTGCCCCAGTTTTCCGCATAGTCCTTCAAGACTCCCAGCCGCTTGAGGGTCTTCTTGTCGGAACGATTTCCAATTTGGCAGAGCAGTTCGTAGGCGTCCTTCTTAAAGTCCAGGAGGTCATACACATCCACCAGCACTTCCTTGGCCTGCTGCTCCTCACTCTGCTCCAGTTCCTCCTTAAAAGTATAGAGAGCGCGGACACTGTCTGGATTTCCTTCTGTCTCCCGAAACTGCTTTTGTAGTTCAATATATTGCTTTAGGTATTCGTTCATGGTCACAACCTCCCATCAATCCCACCAGAAATACCAGACGGTGGATTGCCACAAGACATCTGCCAAGGAGCCAATGCTTCCATCCTCATTCTGATCCAGATCTGGGCAGAAGCCATATTGCTCCACAGCCACCTCCATAGCTCTTTCCTTGGAGATCGGAGTTGAAAGTTCAAACTCCAATTCATCGTGGCTCATGGCGGCAGGGATGGCACCATGCTGCTCGAACCAGTATTTTGCCACTGCCATCAGGTCCGGTGTGTCGGGACACTCATTCCAATTTCCAAAGGGCAGATAGGCGAATATCTCCCAGGGGTTCTTTACCGGAATTTTAGCCAGAATGAGCGGATATGTCATTCCGGTATCATCGTTCCAATAGTTTGCGAAGCGGTCGTTGGGTTCTCCGCCCTCCATCTCGCCCAGGACTTCCTCATCCCAGTCCATATCGTCATCCTCGGCTTCTTCCTTGCGCTGGCCGGTCAATTCCTCCAGAACCGCCTTGCCGTCTTTTACAGGGGCAGTCAGTATCTTCTTCCGGTACTCCTCCACGGTTTTGAGGTCAAATTCATAGCAGTCCGCATCATGCTCCGGGTCGGCGTTCATTACCAGGCATTCCAACAGCGTTTCATCATCCGCCTGGATAAGCACGGGAACAAAGCCCTCCCGTACCCCCAGCCGCTGGGCGTAGCTGTATGCCGACATGATGGGGTCATCATCTGCCATGGATGGGAAATAGGTACACTCGCAGTCCAGATACTCCATGATGGCCTGAGCCACCTCGGAAGGCTCCAGCGTATCCTCGTCGAAGTCCTGTCCCTGCCAGTTGGCGAAGCGTTCCTCAATCACTTGAGCCATAGCCTCATAGTAGTCCTCGTCAAAGGAGATGAACAGGTAGGCTTCATCTTGGAACTCATCGGAGTGATACCGCTCTGGGCCGAAGAAGCGGAGGGCGTTGTCGTCAACATCGGCAGGATAGTAGGGACTGTCGCCCTCTCCGTAGTAGTAGCCTGCAAAGGCACGGCCTTGCTGATTGAATAGCACAGAGAACAGACAGCCGTCCAGCTCATCCCGGATAAACTCCCGCAGATCCACGCTGACAGGGTCGGCTTTGACCTGTTTGGCCACTTCGCTGTATTCTTTAAGGAAGTCCTCGCCCATCAGGTCGTGCTCCATGCACCAGCGCAAGTAGATGGCCATGTGGTTGTAGGCATTGATGGGGGCAATAGGCAGTTCCTTCTCCTCAATGCTCTCAAGGTGATAGGAGGCATCGTCCATCTCGCCGTCAAAATCATCGTTAGAAAGGGTGCCTCTGGTGATGGCATCCTGGCGATCCGGCTCCACCATAAAGCTGATGCCGTCCATTTTGTCCAGCAAGGCATCCGCGTCATGGGCCATCTTATATTCCAATTCATCCCGGTAGAGGGGAAGCACCTGATAGAAGTTGACCTCCTCGCCGCTCGGCAGGATGCAGACCTCGCTGCCATCTTCAGTGTCCTGGGGACCGGTCAGAATGGCGGCGCACAGCTTTGTATCTTTTGCAAAGTCATCCTCATTGTCCATGGTATGGCCGAAGCCCAGCCAGGTATCACTGGCAATGGGCAGGCGAGCCAGCACTTTCAGCAGGCGGATGGGCCAGTACCACTTTTCGTCTTTCATGGACTCCTGATCCAGCTTCCAGTCCGCAGGCAGGGCGATAGCCAACTCCGCCCGCTCCAGCTTGTATTCCGCCAGCTTCTCCGGCACATTCATCCGGTGAGCGCCCATACCCATGGTGACCAGGGTGTAATAGTCCCGCTCCTCAGTGGGCGGCACCATGCAGATGTCCACATGGATGTCGGGAGAAACCAGCTCGTGGAACACATTCTTGATCTCACCGAAATACTGCTGGATGTGCCCCTCGACGGCCTCCATCTCCTCCTCAGTGTAGACTTCGGGATTACTGAATTCTTCCTCATCCTGCGTGTCATCATTGTCTGAGTGGTCGCAGCTGTCATCCTCCGGATCTCCCTTTATAGGCTCGTAACCAATCTTCAGGGTCATCTGTTCCTCTGGCAGAGAGACACCGGGGCTGCGGGTGATGGTGTGCTTATCGTCCGCAGAAAAACCGATAGTCTCGCCGTCTTGTAGCGTCACATCACACGCCAACACATAGGAGGCAAGGCTTGCCAAAAAGTCCCGCAGTTCCTCCGGCTCGGCGTCGGTGTTTAGCACCTCCATCTCTTCCTTGCCAAACACATCCATGCCGTAGGTGTAGCCGTTCAAGCCCCCCTCTCTCCGGTACAGGCCAAACCAGACCCAGTTGAAGATGGGTAGTTCGTCCTCTTTCATCATATCGGCAAGGCCCTCATAGAAACGAGGCTCAAATACCACACCGCTGGTATATATGCCGGTGGCGTATTTCTGCTTGCAGCACACTGCCAGCGCCTTGGTGAACAGCTTACCCCGTTCCAGCAGTTTTTCCTCCTCGCCCAACACAGCCACCATGATATGGGCCTTGTGCGCTTTGGCCGCTTCTATAGCTTCTGGCCACATATAGTTGTTTTCAGCGTTAATTTCCGCTTCATTGTCGGGGATATGGCCGTGGAAGAGTGTCGCAATCAGCATCATGTTGCCGATCCGCATTACCACAGCGTCATCACTGTTCTCATCATCTTCGTCGCCATCATCCGGCTCCTCATCTACGATGCCCCATTCTTCCCGCAGATCCCGGATCAACTGCTCCTTGTCCCACTCTGCTTTGGAGAGGAGCACAGACCCGGCAAAGGAGCCTTTACAGTCAGTTTCCTCCTCGTCAGCGTCATCATCTTCGTTAAGATCCTCTACATCTTCATCCAGATCATATAAGGATTCATGCTCCAGTCCGCGGATAAATTCCTCAAAGCTGTCTGCCAGATGGGTAATCTTGTAGTCGTTTTCCTGATCCACATGGACTACCGCAGGCTCTCCCTGGGGGCCGCAAGCCCGGTAGTCCAGGAAGATCATATCGTGTCCGGCGCTGGGACAGTCGCAGATGGCCACTCCGATGGCAGGATACTCCCACTCATCAATCATAAACTGGCTGCCCAATTCCCCGCAGAGGGAGTAGCTTTTTTCCCGTCCGATGCCGAAAATGCCGGTGATGGCCACATGGTCTTCTGCCCAACAGGTAGGCTCATCGCAGGGATAGCAGGTATTCACCGGAATGCCGCCGTTGTGTTGCTTCATCAGCCAGATGTAGGCGGCGGGCAGCTTGTAGCCCAGCTCCTCCTCCACACTGGCGATCAGCTCATCGGAAGGCGGCTCACTGATATATTCTTTCAGTGCATACCAATTATCATCCCAGAAGTTGGTGAGGTCGAAATCCTCAAAGGGGGTATCACCGGGCACGAATTTGGCCTTCTTGTTCCGGCTGCGCTGGCGTTTCCGGATCTCCTCCTTACACTCCTGAATCACCGCCGGGGCATCTGCGTCCTCCGGGTCCAGCTCTGCCCACCGCTGGGCGTAGGGAATGGCCTTTTCCTCCTGCCCATAGAGATACTGATAGCCGTAGGCCATCCGCATATTCCACTCTGACTTGTCCTGGCCTTCCTCCCGGACAGACTCCAGCACCTCAATGGCCCTCAGGAGGGCTTTGTCTCCCTTGGATTTCAAAGTACCCTCGTCATGGTTCCCGATGATGGCGTAGTTCTCCAGTGCCCGCGCCAGGGCGTAGGCGGTGCGGTAGTTCCGCCAGTCCTCCGGGATGGCATTCAATGCCTGAATACAGCGGGTGTACTCGTCCTCATCGTTCCACTGCTCCAACTGAGCGAAGAATGCTTCGGCGTTTTGTTGGGTATAAGGAATATAGTCCATGCCCGTCAGCGTCTCGTCCAACTCGTCATCCTGATTCTCAGTTTCTGGCCCATCATCTTGTTGCTTTAGGGGCACAGAACCTGCTTCACGGCGGAAGGTGTGGAAGATGGCCCATGGGATGTCCGTGCCTTCAAAGAACTCTTTCGCCATGTTCAGTGCCTCTCGGATGTCCCAGGCGATGAAGTCCACATAGCCGCAGTAGAGGCCGGTGGCCCCACCGGTAAGGGTGAGAACCTCCGGTCCGTCACCGGTGGTGAACAATTCCTCCAGCTTGTCCCGGAAGTCGAAGATCTTCTGACTGCCTTCCTCCTCCCGCAGGGTATCCAAGGGATAGCAGAAGAAGCCCGCCACCGCGCCATCGGCGTGGAGATCGTCCATGAAGTCATTGTCGACATTCAGATAGCCGTTGATGAGTGGCACACAGTTGGTGGAACCGGCCATCACATCCAGCCGCCAGTCGGCGTCCGGGTCCTGGTTGGGTTCCATTTTGTAGCCAAGGTAGCTCTCCAGATAGGCTTCCGGATCGGTGGAGAGTTCCAGCCCCCGCTCCTTCAGAGCGTCGGGAAGCTGGGACATAAGAATGGACGGCTCCGCCTTGGGTTCCACCAACACATCAAAGTTGTCTATGTATCTCATGTGTGGGATCTCGCCCAGCACCTGATCGGTGAGGGTGGTGAGCATCCACCAGGCCCGGCCTTCCTCCTCCCGGAGCATGGGCAGCAGCTTTTCGCAGTAGGCGGAGATGGCGAAGCTGTTTTCACCCTGCTCCTCCAGCCAGATCTGCACATCCTCCCCGGAGATGTCCCAGCCATCCTCGGTACGCAGGCCGATGTTTCGGATGGGCTGGCGGCCCACCAGGATGTTCCAGTGCTCCAGCACCTCTTTGGGGGCGTGCTTCTGGAAGTAGACCAGCTCAAACAGCTTGACCTTGTCCCCCTCCGGGGTGAGAATCAGCTCATGCTTTTCGCCATTGAAGCCCATTTCGAAGGAAATTTCATCAAAAACCAGATTCAGGGTTTCCTGCATTTGGGCCACGATCTCCGCACCACGGGTGTGATCCTTGTCCTCGTCCATCATCTGGCGCAATTCTGCTTCCATTTCGGCAAAGGTTTCCCACCAGTTCTCTGTCCGCTCTCGGAAGCACTCCGAGAACTGCGGCAGGGAAATGCCCTTCCCGCACCAGTCGATCAGTTCCTCAATGTCCTGTCTGGTGTTGAGCTTAGGATCATCACCGGGATGCAGTTCCAGAGCTTTTTCAAAATACCGCAGAGCGCGGCCCTCCTGATCCAGATAATAATAGGCATACCCCATGCGGAAATTCCAGGAATTAGTGTCTCCCAGTTCCTCCTCGTGGGACTTCATCAATTCCAGTGCCCTGTGAAGCAGCTTTCTTCCCTCCGGCTCGCTGGGGTCCGCCAGGTTGTTGTAGGCTCGCGCCAGCTCCATATCGATTTCCGGGGTACGCTCCTCGGCGGGGATGGCCTCCAGCGCGTCAATGATCTTCTGGTGTTTGCTCTCCTCATGCCACTTCTGGCACTGCTTCAAAATATCCATATCAGGCTCCTCCTCGTCCTCATCCGGTTTCCAGTCTTTGATCTGCTGGAACACGCCATTCTCATCCCGCTCAAAGGCGCAGGGAGCGGGCATATGCAGCAGCGGAATGATGTCGGAATCGTCGTTGCAGATCGTATTCAGCTTGTAGGTCCCTGCGTTGTTGGGGTCGTCCATGTACGCCTCGCTCTCGTCACCAGCGGTGAAGCGCCAGCCGCTGTCCCAGCCGCCGTCCGGCTCCTCCCGGTAGCAGTAGCCAACCTTGCAGCCCTCCACCGTGATGCGGTTGGTGGCGATGCAGCCATCGGCACCTTCCCAGTCGGGAAGCAGACGTTTCACATCTTCCGCCTTTACATGGTAGTTCCGGTTACGGCCGGAGACTTCGTACAGCTCTTTCCGCAGCATCTCCACCTGATAAGCCATATCCGTGATCTCATCCTCGCCCATCATCTCACTGATGTCATAGGACAGAGGATCTTGGACAAAGTCCGCCAGGACCTTGTCCATGGCCTCGTGTTCCTCCAACGTGGCGGTGATGCGGATACGGCGGGCGGGGGTGTTGCACTCGTCCAGATCGTGGAGGTTCACACTGCCGCTGACGCTGCACTCCAGCAGGATGGCGGCCAGGTCGGTGACCACATCAATGGCGAAGTGGAAGTCCATCTCCACGCCATTGGAGTGGGTGAACTCCAGATACTCCACAGTCTGGCGGAAGTCCCAGTTCTGCTTGTCCAGACCGATCTTGGCGAAAATCTCGCTGAGGGGGATCTCCTCCTTTTTCTGATCCTCTAAAAATGCCACAAGGTTCAGACTGTCATCGGAACCGCCAATAAAGTTGCCCCAGTATTTTTTGATATACATTTGTCGTGCCTCCTGTTCTGAAGCCAGTCGCTCAATGAGCTGATTCAAGTGTTCCAACCATGCAGGAGCGATCTCACCGCTGTCCTCGTTCTTCCAAAGATCCACAATCTCACGGATGCCGTCCTCGTCCGGCACTTCGTTTTTGATGTCGGTGAGCTGACACAGCAGGAAGGCAAGGGCTTCTTTGGATGCTGTGAAACCGGTAACTTTATCCCATATAGCTTCTTCATGATCGTAGTCCAGCTTGCCGTTATCCTTCCATTGGAAATACAGCTCCGCCAGAGCCATCGCAGTATTGTCAAAGAGGAAGTCGATTTGTGAGAAGTCAGATCCCAGCATGACCTCCTCTTTCATCAGTTCGATCATCTCGCCCAGATCCATTACCGGATGCTCCGGTACATATTCATTTTTAAGGATGTCCAGTACATCCAGCCCTTCGTCACGCTCTAATGCTTTTATGCCCCATGCTCCCATGTCGGCACCTCTCTTTCTTTATTTTGTATCAAGCTTCTATTGTCAATCATAGTTCTCCAGCCGAATGATAGGCCGATAAAAGTCATAATCTCCGTTTAGTTCATTGTCCTCCTGCACTTCCGGCTTACAGTGGGGCGAACAGGGCAGGAAACCGAGAAATGGGCCCAGCCCACCGCAGATATTACATCCGCCATCGCCGCCGCAGGTGGTAAGCCTATCAGCCTGCACCACTTCCCGCATATAGGGATCGTAGGCGATGGACAGGCCGAAGAAGTTGGGTTCCTCCATGTCATAGGGCCGGTTCTCATCCTCATCCATGTCCTCAAACCAGTGCAGATGCATGGAGTAGTCTAACCCATCTCCCCATGGGAACAGGGTCCGACATCCGCCGCCACACAGGTAGGCCCACTCGTCCACCGTGGGCAGCGAAAGCCCCTGCTTTTCCAGCCTGGCAAGAAGCGCATTGTAGTCTGTGCGGTTATAAATCCAGGTCTGAAATCCATCTTCTGTCCGTTCTATGCGAGCCGACTGATGCAAGGTAAGACTGCTGCTGTCACTCCAGGCAAAATCCCGGAACTCCTTCAGCCAGTCAGGATGGGCGGTCAGTCTGGAATCATCTATCTTGACTGGCTCCCAGCAGAGTTCCTCCAACTCCCGGCCCACCAGCATGGGGCCAATGGCCGCCTGCCGAACGGGAGCCATGCTTTCCCGGATCATCTCCTCCGGGTTCTGCGGTTCCATCTCCCACTCCTGGAACAGATAGTCCAATTCCTCCCGGCTCTCCTGATTCAGTCCCACGGCAAACTGCTCCCAGCCCAGGGTGACGGTATCTCCGGGGACAAAGACGAACTCCCGGCCATCTTTCTCGAAGATGCCGGTGGTGCAGCTCTGGCCCCAACGGTCAAAGGTATGTAGACCGAGAAAGGTCATATCATAACGAGCAGCCAGGCTTTCCATCAGCGCCTGCTTCTCGGTGTTTTCCATTTGATTGAATTGGGTGCGAAATAGTTTTTCGTTCATGGAAAGTCCTCCTTCAATCCTTTTTGCGTGTTCCAGCAGATAGCTCCGACCATCCTGCTTGGCCCGTTCCAAGTATTGTGGAAGCAGGTCGGAATGGATGGCATCCAGTGAGACCAGAACGGCGATCCGCTGGTATTCCTGAAGCTCAGGAGAGTAACAGTTGCGCTCCCAAAACAGCGGAGCGAACTGTTCCACACAGTCAGGACGCAGAGCGGGCATCGCCAAAAGCGCCCGACGGCTCACATATTCATTGGGGTCCTTTGCGAAATCCAGAATTATGTCCCTGACTTTCTGACTACATGAGCATTCCGGCAGATAGGCGGCAAACTGCCACTTGGCCTCACTCTCATTGGAGGCTGAGGCCCTGCGGCAGAGGCACTCAAACCATTGGGGATGGGAAGTGGTTTCCTGTATAAATCCCTCCGCTTCGTTGTCCCTGGCAATTAAATAGACCATCTCATCCATCAGGACGCTGTCTGCCATTTCTACATTCATTTGGGTCAACACATGGCAAAAGGCATCAAATATATCATTCCACGCAGGGTAATCAACCTCCCACACACCGCCAATCTCCTCGGTGGTTTTTCCGGGATAAGTGATTTCCTGCCACTGATGAAATTTTCTTGCCTGCTCCAGCAGGCACTCCCTGATGTCCTTTGCCATACGCTTACCTCACGATTCTTTGCACCATTTCTCCACTTTGTCATTCTGAGATGCCCGTTCTACACTGCGAACCGCCTCTGTCAACAGCGCAGGAAGTTGATCCCTATCTGCCGTTTCATACTGCTTGACCGGATGCACCCAATCAAAATCCCGAATGACAAGAATGATATATCTGTCCTGATACCAGCCCATATCCAACAAAAATCCGTTTGGATATTCCACTTGCAGTATATCTTCTTTTTGTGTGTCATCCAGAAAGGTGACCGTTCCGGTGCCAAAATCCACCTTGCGCCACGCTTGAACCATCATTTATCCTCCTACAGCTTATCCCAATTTTCCTGCAAATCGCCCTGCATCAAGTGCTGGGCAATGGCTTGGTTCAGTTCCTTGCGGCAATAATAATCTTCCTGCTCCATGCCGCGAACGCATTCCTCCATCAACGCCTCCGGAGAAACTCCTTCTCGTTTGCCATAAAGGTGGCCGAAGGCATAGCACACTGACTTGAGAAAGCCGAAAATATAGTCATGATTTCCACGCATACTGGGTAGGTCGTTGAAGGAACCCATGCCTCCGTATGCCCGAAGGTGGTGGGCGACCTCCCGCCGCTGGGTCCAGTCCTCAATATCCCGCTCCAGCCAGTCGATCCAGTTTTCAAATTCAGGGTGATCAGCCAACAAAATTAGGCGCAGGCAAGACAGAGCCTCGGTATAAATATCTGTCTGTTTCATCAGATTCCTCCTAACTATTCTCCGAAATGTTCCAGATACAATTCCCGCACGGAATAGGGGCCTACAAGAGTCGTTTCCTGTCTGCCATCCCAGGAATACACATGAATTTTGCCTTCATCTCCAATGTATTGCTGATCTTCAAAGGGTGCGGGAAAGGGAAAACTCTCTACCACGCTCCAGTCGATCTCGGATTTCAACGCATCAAACTCCTCGCGCTTGAGCCTTTTGAAATTAAACACCAATGCTGACCCGATTCCATCGAACAGCAGGTCAGCATATTCTCTGGTGGTGATGCTCGCGCTCACATTGGCGGCATCAATATTGACATCCAGAACCTTGTTTCCGCAGTTTGTCCAGATTTTATCAGGAGAGAACCAGGTGGCGCGTTCCTCAGCGTCTGCAAAGTCCTCACGGGGATACCATCCGTTTGCGCTGTCCGGCTTGACGCCTTCCCGAAGCGGCCCGTTGTACGGGGAAAGCGGATAATATCGGTGCCGCACCGGATCAAATCGGTGAAACGAAATTTTCAGCAGATACCTATGCTTTTCGCTGCGCATGAGCTTATGGGGCTTCACGATATGTTCTTCGATCAAACTCCAAATGTACTCATCCACACGGATGGATACACGGGGGCGGCCGAATAGTATGATTTTGTTGGTGTCTGTATCCACATTGATCCAGACGCGATTGATCTCAACCATTGTCATTCCTCGCTTTTCAAAACGCTCCGCTATAAAATCGGCTTTCCCAGATAGCCTCAAATTCCGCTTTCTCTATGACGCAGGCGTGGAATTCCTCGCCCCAGACATGGGCGTTCAGTTCATCCACGGTGGGGATCGGCGTGATCTCGATAGCGCCTTCGTAAAGAGCAGGGATATTGCGGGTGCGGCCATCCGCAAAGATGTCAATGGAGCGGAGAGCCAGCCGCTCATTTCCTGTATCCACTTCATAGAGGATCACCAATGGTTCTCCCTCCGGTGCGTCCTCCCAAAAGAGCTTGATATATTCAATCATCTCGATACCCTCATCGTATCATTTGAAATAGTAATACCAATTCCCGCCAAATTCCCGGTCACATTCCTCCTGGGAGGCAAAGGTGCAGTCCTTGATTCCCTCAATGGGGTAATGACGCTTTATCAGCTGCTCTCTGTGATAGGAATTGATCTGTTCCGTCAGGCCGCTCCGCCGCGCCGTCTCTAATTGCGAGTCGGTGGCAAAGATGTAGGACACAAAGTAGTTGTCCGGCTGGATGTACCAACCAAACTCAATGGCCTGCTGGATGTCAGCGAAGTGATTTTTCACATCCTCCATGCAGGCTTCTATTACTTTTCGCCATGCAAACTCCTGCTCCTTATTTCTCATGTTCCACCTCACCTATACCCAGATAAGTCCGCATCGCTTTTACATCATCACAGGCCGCCCGGATCATTTTGGACAGCAGCATCAAATCGTCGATGTACTGGGAGTACACGCAGAACACATCCTCGTCGGAGTCGAAGTGAAACAGATCCACGCCGCTGTTACTTTCCTCGAACTCCTGGATCACGCCCCGGACAAGCTGTTCCCAGTCCTTGCTGCTGCCGATCAGTCCCAGTCGTCGGAATTCCTCTGTCCGGAATCCGTCGCTGATCTTTAGCAGAAGGGAGATCGCATAGGGGTGGTGGGGAATGAGAAAGAATGGCGCGATCTGCTCTGGTTTCACCCAAATTTTGAAGGGCGGGCGCAGATCAGGTATCCAGGGCAAGATTTCCCATTCGTCCTCTGGCCGGTTTCCGTATTGGCAAAGGTCTTTCATAGTGTTCTCCTCATTCGATGTCGCTTAGTTCTTCTTTCAAATCCAGTGGAGCACCGTCCAGAGATGTGATCTGTGACAGTTCTGTTTCTGTCAGATTTTTCAGGAAAATGCAGTATTCGTCCGGGTGGCCTCCCACAAACTCCATTTTAGGCATCCCGATCTGCTGTGGGTCGGTGATCCACAGGCAAGGCTCTCCCGTTGCCCAAAAGTGAGTCAGAGTAAGAATTTGGCCGTTGTAAATTACTTTCTGTTCCATTCTCATTTCTCCTACATTTTCTTCAGCAGCTTCACGATCCGCTCCCGATTCTTTGCGGTTTTCATAAAGGTTGGAAGATGATCGGCCTGGGTCTTTTTCGCTCTTCCCGGCGGCTTTTCCCGCAAATCGGCACTGAGATAGTCGATCAGATAGGCAAGGTGCTCCCGGTTGAGGGCCCAGACTGGCTTACCCTGGAAGGAGGTCAAAAACCAAAGTTCCAGGCCAAAATAGGGTTCTCGTCCGTTCTGAATATCAGCAATGTAGGAGAAAGCCTCCGCTGTTTTATGGACTTCTCCCGACATGATTGCCCCGCAATAGGGACAGGCCACATGGAGAACGGAAAAGTGCTGTTTTGCTGTATCTTCAATATCCACTCGGTAGTACCTGCCGCAGTTTTTGCATTGGTTATGAACATCATAGCGGTAAATCGTCCAGTCACAGATTTCCTGATGACCGCAGCTCAGGCATCGGAAATAGGCGTTGTCATCATCCGCTGTCACCACACCTGCGCCGTGGCACTTGGGGCATTTCACCTGGATGCCGGTGGCGAGGGCGCTGTAGGCACTATATGTAAAGTAGGGTTCATCAACAATTCGGCTCATGCGCCCACACACTCCTTTCATCCGTCTTTCTCTAAATAAAATCCCCATACGCAGTTGGAGAACTCTCCAGCAGCAAAGCGGTGGATCTGCCCGTCAATCTCTACCTGCCAGACCTCGAAGGTATGGTTTTGGTGATAGATCGGGTCTTGGACTTTTACTCGCTTCCCAGTGGGTTGCCAGTCGTAGTCAAAGATGTTCACACCGAACAATTTGCATTGACCGTCCGAGCCAAAGGTTTCATATTCCCAAGCCATGTGATGCCTCACAATCCTGTTCGCTGCCAGCCGTCCAGCCGCTCCTGCACCGCATCGATCATCCAGCCCTCGCCCACGCGCTTCATGAGGAAACGACGGTCAAAGCCGGTGTTTTTCTCTCTGGTGTAAATGTAGAGCTTGTTTTTGGTAATCTGCTCTGCGTCAAGGAATTCTTCCCCGTTGTAGGTGCCCTGGGCGCTGTATGAGAGGCCCAGAGGTCGATAGCCCGGACGGGGCTTTTCGCTCACATACTTCTCCCAAATTGCCAGCACGCGGGGCACAGCATCAGCATCTTCAAACCCAGCCTGCTCCATGTATTTCTCCCATTCTGTCATCTCGGCAAAGAAAGCGGACAAGATTCTGCGACATTCTTCCGCCGCCTGCCCATCCAGTTGGACGGGCTTTTTGGCCTTTTCCCGTTGGAGCTGGGAGAAGTGTTCCATCTGCTTCTTGGTGAATTGCACATGGGATACCGGCTCAATGCGGTTGTTGCCGGCGCTGGCCAACAGGCCCTCATAGGTAACGGCGGTATGGTCGATCTGGATGTGGGAGAGCTTGGGGATGGAAGCCGCCTGGAGCAGACCGGCATCATCCAGCCCGGTCCGGTTAAGGGTCAAAAGGTCCAGCTTGCAGCCTTGCAAGGAGGACAGGCCGCTGCCGTGAATGGCGGCGTTGCCGTCCAACAGCAGATAGCGCAGCTTGGGCATAGCAGAAAAAACGGGAAAGCAGGCGTCGGTGAGCGCACCGTCCTCCACGCCGAAGTTGGCCATGCTTTTATGCCCGGCAAAGGGGGCAAGCAGTTCATCGGTCACCGGATAGCCTTTCACATGAAAGCCCACCAGGGTGTAACCGGCCAGCTGCTCCATGATCTCTGCGGTCAGCTCCGGGACTTCAAATTGCTTTTCCCCATCTAAGGTCAGGACACCGCTCTCCCAGTTCACTGTCCGCGCCCGTTTCGGTAATTCCATAGTGCGCCTCCTTATTCCTGCTCCTTGTAGCTGGCTTCAATGTCGATGAAGCGCACATACACGGCGCAGACTTCGCCCTTGGCGTCGTAGCCGAAGTAGACGGGATAGTAACCATCACCCCAGCCGGAGGAGAAGATGGGCAGGTTGCAGTCCGTGTCCGGCACTGTCCAGTTGAGCCAGTCGCCGCAGTCCCCCTGATATTTGGGGTAGGCTTGGGCGTTTTCCTCCAGTAAGTCGCAGAACAGGTCGTTGTAGGGGTCAATGTCCGGGGCTTCCTCCAGCCGCTTAGCCCAGTATGTCTTGAAAGCCGCCTGGGTCTGGATGTCCGCAACGCAGCCCATCCCGGCGTCTACGCCAAAGCCAAAATAATCGTCCTCATCCAGTCCCTCGTCCAGATCTTCTTTGCCCGTCATACCCAACTCATAGCGGACAGGCTTCTCCCGACTGACCTCCACCTTGACACAGGCGTAGCGGTCGCCGTATTTTTCACTGGGCACCACGCAGATCTTTACGGGATAAGTCCCGGCGGGGATCGTCTGGATTAAGGGCGGTGTATCCTCCAGCTCCACCAGAGGATCGCAGGCGAAGATCGTCCCGGTAGGGAAGTGGACGGCACCAATGTCCAGCACATTCACGCCCATGTTCCCAATCACTTTTTCTGTGAAATGAGCGTCCAGGTCCGTTTTGCAGACCAGTTTATCCTTGATTGATTCGTATTTATTTAGCCATTCGGTAGTCGGCATAGTGGTTTCCTCCTGTTGATTCGGTTTAAGCATCGGTCAGCTCTCTACAATGCGAACCTGTTTTCCTCCAATTTCTATTTCCAGCTCTACGCCATAGTCCTCTGCCCAAGCAGGGCACTTGCTGAGCAGGGCCAGGATGTGCTCATCCGGCTCCCGGCCAAGGGTCACACGCAGAATTACGGGCCGATCCCCATATTCCTTTTGAAATTCCTCGCTCTGGGTGTGGTTCAGATAGCCCTCCATCTTGTCCAGCAGGGCCTTCTGCGTTTCCGGGGAGCCGTCAATAAAGCCATTGCAGACCAAAACCATTAGAACTTCTCCGGTTTTGGTTTCTGCCAGAATGTCGATCTTATCCAGTTCGCCAAACATTTTTTCAATGGACATCGTTTTCACCAATCCCTTTCCCGGATGGCCTCCTCGGTGTCAATGGGGATGCCAAACCACTCCAGAATGTAGGCCACGGTTGCCGCGATACATTCCCGTGCCACCGTTTCGATCTCGCTGTCGTTCTCGTCAAACTCCTCCTGGAGATCATTGATGCCGCAGACCGCCTCGTCCAGCGTTTCCTGCACCACTTCGGTATCGGTTTCGCCGCCTTCCAACAGGTCGATGACCTTCTGAAGCTCGTCCTTTACCTTGTCTACCAGAAAAGCAGGATAGTAATCGTCCTGATACATCTCGTCCAGCAGTTTATAATTCGGATCAAATGTTTTCATCGTGATTCCTCCTTTCTCATTCAAACATCAAACCGTATGATTCGGTCAAGCTTCCGTCGTCCTCGTGGAATATACACTGATACACGGGCTCACGCTGGGTTGCTTTGCGGAACCGCTCCAGAACCGGAGCCAGCGGCTCACCGGTAAGGATACCGAGCGCATCAGACACCCGCCGCAAGCTATCCATATCTTCCAAGTTTGTGTTACGCTGTCTCTGCCCATATTCCTCCAGTGTTTTGGAATCTACATACTGCTTTGCGTCACAGCAGTCGTGCCAGCAGATACAGCTCACAATCAGGGAAAAGAGAGCGTCCATGCTCTCGGCCAGACGGCCTGCCTCACCTTCGCTGCTGTAATATCCAATGGAGCCATCTTCCAACAGGTGGTATTCTCCGCCGGAGCCATCTCTGGCAAACGCCATGCCGGGCATTGAAAAGGTGCATCGGCCTTCCGCGTCATCCCGCGGGGATAACTCATCCAGCAGGAAGAAGTCGAACAGCGAATCAAATTCCTCTGCCAAATCAGGGTTTTCATGCAGTATTTTCAAATAGTCCATTGTCGTTTTCCTCCGTTTACGGTTTTTAGGTTATCTCGTGCAGCCTTTCCAGCCACAGTGTTTCGTCTATCATCTCATCGTTCTGGTAAAAATGGTCTTTGTCGCGGGCCAGATGATCGGCAAGCGGAGCCGCATCCATAGGAGTGCAGACTGTGAAACTGTCCCGATCCGCCCCCTTGATCTCCCGGTTGAGGTAATACACCCGCTTGGCATCGCGGGAATACCAGTGCCCAAGTAGTTCCCAGGAAGTCAGCTCTGCCTTTGGAAGCTGTTTGCCGTAGGCATAGATCCGTTTCTCATCCCTGGCAAAATAGGTATCGCCCAACGAGCGGAAAGAGGAAACTTCCGCGCCCTTGATGATTTTCACCCTGCCGTCCCCGTTATGAAAGTAGACCTGCCGGCTGTCCTTTGCATATCCCTGGGGCGCACCTGAATCGTTCTGGCCATTGTCTAATACCTGGAAGGCTGCCAGATCTACATCTGGAATTCTCCCGCTGGTGGTGTAGACGGCTGCTTTGTCAATCGCGTAGGCATAGTTTAACACCCGAAACGATGCCGGGACTGCTCCACGCAGGCGAATCCCGCCGAGAAAGCAGGCCGTAGAGGATTTGCCCCAGTAACGCCAGCAGCAGAAGTCTTTGGGCGCAACACCCTTCAACAAGCCGTTTTCATATAGGCCAGAGAAATAGACGGCTCCATCCCGAAGGAAAAATTCGTTGTCCACCGGCTCTGTGTTGGTGATTGGTTGCAGCGTTTCTTCGTGCTCGGCTGTGATGCTCAGTTCAATCTCATCGTCGCTGTAAATCAAGTAGAGCCCATGAGGAGCCTTTCTATCGAAATGCAGTTCAATGTCATGGTATTTGAGGATCAAAGGTTTCCCATCGCTTTTCATGGTGGAAACGGCATCAGGATTCCCGAAGATTTCTATGACCTCATCCTGCGATATTCCGAATTTCAGCGGTAAAATGTCCCGCGGATTCTGTAATATTTGATTGCGCCAAATAGTAAAGTCCTGTTTCATGTTTTTAGTAGCACTGGAGGACCAGCCATATCCGATCAAAGCGGCGGGCTGCCAGGTCCTCTTTGGTGATGTAGAAATAGATGTGCCCGCAGTTTCCGAACATCAGCTCGAAGTCGCCATACTCCACGATATCCAGCTGGAACAGCAGCATCCAGCGGTCACGGGCCGTTTCTTCCGCCCGCTGACGAACCTCCTTTGGAATCTTAACCCAGCCATTGCCCAGATAGTATCCTTGGTTAACCAAATCACATTCGGCAAACATGCTGTTCTAGATCACATAGGGCCAGCCCAGCAGCTGGGAGCGGTCATCCGGGTCCTCTGGGTCCTCGCCGGTCAGTTCCTCCCATGCATCGTTGAAAGCCTCGTCATCCTTCTCATCCGGGAACACCTCATGGAAGTCCTGCCAGGAAGGATAGGAGTATTTTGCGTCCATCTTGATCTTGACCATAGGAAATTTGAAATCTTCCTCCATATCAACAGGAAAGTTTGCAGCGGACAGTGCCGAAAGATCCTCAAACCAATAGACGCGGGCGCAGCCCTTGTCCTTGGGGTCATAGCCCCAGCACTGGGTATCCGTTTCATAGAAGAAGGAGAGCAGGCCGTGATCGGGCAGAAGATGCTCTTTGTCAAACTGGGCCAGCTCCTCACAGTTGAACTGTGCCAGGAAAGTGAGGGGACGATCCTTCACCACATGGTCATAGCTCTCGCCCTCATAAGTAGGCCAAACGAAGTCCGGGGGCACATCCGGCTTCCCACCGAAGCGGGTGGCGCCCAGCTTATATTTTTCTTTCTTAGCAATTTTCAACACAATGCTGTTTTTGCCCAACGACTCCAGTTTTTCTTTCATGTTCATAACATTTTCTCCTTATTGTTTCGTCATACCTTTCCATCCAGTGCCTCAACTGTTTTCATGGCAGCGGAATCAAAGTTGCACTGCCGCAGTTCCCGTTCGATCAGGGCAAACACATCAGGAAAGCACTCAATCTCGTCCTGATACTCATATTTCGCATACAGTTTCCCGTACTCCGAGATCCAAACCTCTGCCGGGTAGTAGTAGCCGATGTGACCGATGGGCTGGCACTTCTGACCGGCAGCCTGTTCGATTTCCGCCAGCTCACAGCCGGACATATCCCGGAAATAGGCTTCTTCCAAATGGTTTTTGATCTCGTTGACCAGGTAAGGGAACAAAGCAAACTCAAAGTCAGCCGCCCATTTCAGCTTTTTCTGCGCCAAGTACCACTCGCAGCACAGGCCGAAATACTTGCGGTAAAATCGTTGGGTGGTCTTCATCATCGGGACGCCATGATCGGCGTAATACTTCTCCGCAATGGAAATATCCACACTGCGGCCTTCGTACCATCCGGCGTACTCCATCAGCTGCTTAACCTTGCTGCCCAGATCGCCAGAGATAGGGATGCGTTCTTTCGTCATGGTAGTATCCTCCTGTCTTTCGTCACCACAGCCGGTCGATCTGGGTATATATCTTATTCGGTTCTCTGTCCATAAAACTGGTCAATGAGTCGGTGGGTTCTGCAAGCGGCATCACATTCAAAATGTCCAGCACATAATACCAGATCCCGGTGTCCCAGTCTCGGAACCGCCCATTGCAGACAGCCCGACCATAATCACCAGGAATCAAATCCAGTGCCAGCTCATTGAGAGGCTGTTTTTGCCCGGTCTTATCATAGGTATATCGCTCCGGCATCGCACCAATATGCCAATCATAGCGGTAACGCACCTGGATTCCGGACTCCAGCTGAATCAGTTCAAAAGGGTGAAGCCGCATTGTGCTATTAGGCTTCCATTCCATTAGCCTGCGACAGTCCTTATCGATCTGAAATCCATCGGGCCTCTGTAAGATAGATACAAAGTGTGTAGGCAGGCCAAAGGAATAGTAAGAGAAGAAGTCTTTAGGCAGCCGCATCGCTCTGGGATACTGGTTTCGTTGTGCGGCGGCGTTTCCGCCCCGACAGTCTTTATACCATTGCAGGCGGATCTGCTGGATCAGAAGTGTGGGCAGATATTTTTCTCTTTTTCGTTCCTCAGCTCTCATGTGTGATACAGAAAATCTCCTTCTTCAAATCAAAGTAGACCACCATCAGTTCGTCGGTGATTTCCGGATTGAA
The DNA here is from genome assembly GCF_003435225.1 of Clostridium sp. AF28-12. NCBI lineage: Bacteria > Bacillati > Bacillota > Clostridia > Eubacteriales > Clostridiaceae > Clostridium > Clostridium sp. AF28-12. Next base: position 50,268 of record NZ_QWGJ01000005.1, read on the forward strand.
GGACAGATCCAGAATGAAAACTTGCTGGTTCATCTCGCTATCCACCAGGCTGCCAAACCGTTTGAGCCGCAAAAAGTCCACCATCTCAGTAAAGGACAGCTTGGCCAGGTCGGTTCCTGGAAAAAGATCCGCCGCAATATCAGGGCCTACCTCGTCCCGGTGGAACTCCATGAAAAATGTCACAACGCTATGGTAGCAGCTGTCCTCGTCCGCCAGCGCCCCTTTGATAGCGGCTTTGGCCTTTTCCGCCAGTTTCTCCGCCTCATCCAGCATTTCTCCCACCGCATCCATAGCGGCAGGATCAGCAGTCAGTTCTTCCTCTACATCGAAAAGAAAGGGAAGTCCCGATTCCTCGGGAAAGGTGAAGATCTCCTCGCCGGGCGTATATGGTAAATCAATGCGTTTACAATTCAGTTTCATCATGGTATCCTCCTTACCCCTCAATGCAGGCAGCTTTGAGATGGGTGATGTAAGTTCTGTTTTCTTCTGTCATCGGTTTGCTCCTTATTCCTCAAACTCACCCTCGATCATCCCGTTCAGATACCGGCCTGGGTCTGCGATGAAGTCGTCCCATTTGGCCAGAGGGTGGAATTCCTCATGCTCGATGTCCAGATACCACAGCTTTTTGTCCCTGGGGCTCCACAGCAGCAGGTAGTCGCTGTAATTATCCATGGCCGCCATGAGGGAGAGCAGCTTTTTTCGTTTCCAGGTCATCTCCTGCACATCCATGTAGGCGTACAGCTCCGCCCATTTCACCCATTCCTGCTCCTGGAACTCCAGCCGCAGGGGGCCGGTTTTTAGATATTCCACCAGCTTGGCGGGCAGCTTATAGGGCATGAGCTGCCGGACCTTTTCCTGTTCGTTGTGCCATTCCTCCGGTTCCAAGGCTTTTAAGTAGTCGGCCAGCTCCTGATTTTTGTTCTGCACCGCCACGGTGTAAGGCCGGTCGCCGTATTTGTCAGCAATGGTGATGTCGGCTCCTTGCTCAATGAGCCAACGCACCATGGGGAGATTTTTGTGTCGGACAGCTTCAGTGACAGCGGTGGAGGCGTTCGGAAACACCATGTCCGGCTTGTGGTAATTGATGTCTGCCCCTTTTTCCAGAAGCAGTCGGGCAAGTTTGGTATTGCCTTCGGACACAGCGGCCCGGAATGCCTCGCCGCCAAACTTGTCCACTGTGATCCCGGCTTGCTCCAGCACCTGGATATTCTCCGGGCGCTTGCCCCAGCGCACTTCCTGGAAGGCCCGCTCTTTCTGCTTCGGGCTGAGTTTTGCGGCCTGTCCAGCAAAGAGCGCCACCACCTCTGACCCACAACAGCGGACAGCGGTGAGCAGCAAGGGCTGTTCCTCTGCCAGACCGGAATCAGCTCCATGCTCCAGTAGGAAGTGAATCATGGGCACATCATTCCGAAAAACCGCGATTTCCAATGGCATTAGCTTGATGTATTCGCTGAGTTGGATGGGAACATCTAAATCCAGACCGTCTTGGAGCAGCGCCTCCAGCTTGGGAGTGTCATGATCACAGATGGCGGCAGCCGTTTCCGGGAGAGTCTCCCAGCGGCCAATATATGCAATTTGGTACATAAGACACCTGCTTTCGTTGTTGTTTCAATTATTATTCATCTCCGAACCGCTCAGCAGCGTCTTTGTAAACAGTAATACTTTCTTCCACTCTCACTTTTTCGCTGCGAATACGGAAGTAGTCCCGTAGAATGCGCTTCAGTTCCGGGTTTTCCACCTTGCGGGGCAGCAGACTGATGAACATTTCGTCGTAGCTTCCATACAGAACACCGCCCCGGTTGTAAGTCTGCCATGTCACCGTAGGTTTGCGTCCTTCTGGGTCTTTAGCCAGATCAAAGAACCACCGCTCATCCAGATCCACATAGCGTTCAATCATAAACCTTGTGTCATAGGTTCCATAGCTATAATAACCCCAAAAAATCAGAGCGATCATTCCATCCGGGCCCAGGCGTTCATAGGTCCAGCCTTCCGGATAACAGCGGTAATGGAGCATTCCCAGCGCATGGAACAAATAGCCTTTTTGCGGCGTATCCAGAAGGGGCGAATAGGTCTCATACACCTGCTCCTTGGGCTGGGTGATGATTGCCTTCATAAAGACCGGCATCAGCCAGCTGCCGCCGTAGCGTTCATTCAGCTCATCAGCCAATGCTTGCAGTCGCTCATCCGGGTTGCGGATCAGGGCGGCGGTCAGCACTACAGCGGGAATTTTCTCTTTTTCCTTGGGTGTGGCATCCCAAATGCGAAGCCCGTCCGTAATCCACCAGGAGATACAATCATCACGAGAATAAACAGGCGTGCGTTTCAGCTGGGCGATCCGCTGGGTGTTTTCCGCCAGGAAGCGGTAGACCTCCAGCATTTTAGGCGAGGCTTTCCCCAACATCAAATGGAAACAGAAGTTCAGTTGTTCTATATCCAGTGGCTTTGTGTCCCCCTCGTCCAGCAGCTGGGAGAGAGTCTTCAGAATAACCGGGGCGATCTGCTCCGATACACAGTCGGAGCAGGCATCTGACATGATATTGCTGCCCATCCATTTGCCCTTGACCAGTTTGGCCCACAGTGGGGCAGCAGGGGCATACTCCAGCTGCGCCAAGGCCTTCTGAGCAGCCGTTTTGCACTTGCCCTTTTCTGTATTCACAAGCTGGAACAGCAGTTCGCCGTTTGCTTCATCCTTGCCCAGCTCCAAAATGGCCTGTTCTCGCTTTACGCCCTTGGGAGGCAGTTGTTCCAAAGTCATCATTCGTTTTCTCCTATCCCACAATGGTGGTTTCCTTGACGGCCAGATTGTCGTAATCCATGGCAATCAGCTTCTCAGCGGCCTGTGGGGTACACATAAACCAGGTGCTCACGCCCCAGGCGTCCATCCTTGTGACGGTGAAAAAGTCGGTTTCTGCGGGAGTCGGATTTCTGGCGTCAATGTAGTGGTCGGCGTAGAGATAGACCAAATCCGCCTCCCGCTCCGGCAGCCACTTGGCCCGGCGCGCACGGGGTTTGCCGTTTTTCAGTGTCTTTTCTCTGGGGTTCTCGAACCATTCCAGCTCCTTGAGTTTCAGGCCAGTGAAGGCATCCATCAGCCGCTGGGCGATCTCCCAGTGGGTAAACACGCCGCAGTTCCAGGAGCCCATCAGCCATGTCTGTATAGAATCCCCCACCTTGCTGCCGGGGGCAGGAGGTCCATAGACGCTCTCATTCGCCCACATGACTTCCATCTTTTCGCACTGATCCGGTCGGGGGCAGGGCTGTTTGTTGCCGTAGCGGTACATGATATTTACATAGCCATAGTCTTCGCCGGTTCGGTCATGGCCGACGGCTTCTATTTTATAAGCAGTGATCGACATTGTAGTTCCACCTCCTGAGCCAGTACAAAGTCATTGGGGGTTAATCTGCTTCAAGTTGTTCTTGCACCTCTTTGGGCAGGTCATTCCACAAAATATCGTATGTAAAATCCCGAATCTCCGGGTAACACTCCCGTGCGGTCTTTTCCGCAATATCTCTATTCAGGTAGTGCATCTCTTGGTGGAAAAACCAGTTGAGTTTTTCCATCAGCCGATAGAGTCGGATCTGTTCTTCTTGGGTCATGGGATTGCTCCTCCTATTTCAATTTCAGCACAAATCCCCAGATACTCACCACAATCAGGAGGACACCCAGCAGAAAGAAAACCACACGCCGGTATCCTCTGCTGTGTCGATGAGCATCCCGCGTACCAGTGGGGTCGCAGAGCCAGTTCCAGTTGCGGATCGCCCCAATTAAAATCACGGCCCCGATGAGCACCCAGGCAATGTACCAATGCTCTTGCAAAAATGCTGTGATCTGTCCACTGTTCATTTACAGATACCCCCCTTTACATCATCGGGAGTTTCCTTTCGGATGATTTCCTCCCGCTCTTTTAAATCCAGCTCCAGAGCTTTTTCCTCCTCCAGATATTCCTCGCAGTCCCGAACCAGCTTTTGGGCGGCTGGGTCATCCGGGGCCAGGGCCAGCCAGCATTTTGCGTATTCATAGGCGGTGGCTGCGGAGCGGTATGCCATCAGGCAGGAATAGCCCATCCGGGAGTTCCAGTAAGGGTCGTTCTCTCCCTGGGTGCGGACGGACTCCAGCAGATCAATGGCGTGTCGGATGAGATCCTCGTCCACTTCACCGTCGGTCCCATGCACTCCATGATCTCCCAGAACCGCCAGATTGCTGTAAGCCCGACTCAGCTTGACGGTCAGCAAATAGCCCCGCTCCTGTTCCGGGATAGCTTCGATGGCCTGGATGCACTGGGAATACTCGTCCTTGCTATTCCACTGTTCGAGTTGCTCCAGCAGCTTTATTTCTTCTGTCCGATTCATCGTTTCACCGCCTTTTCTGTGTTATCCCTTGCCTTTTTTGAAGTGTCCACTGCCTCGCCAGGTGTTGACCACACAGGTGAAGATCTGGCCACAGTGCTTGCACCTAATCATGTGAGCCATAATTTCGTCTGCCCATCCATCCTCAGTCTTTACCTTCTCCAGCGAGCAGGTGGAGTCCTCTGCTATCAGTTCAAATTCGCCTTGTCCCACCAACTGCTGAATATAAGCAATACAGGCCAGGTAGTCCTTGGGGGCATCAAATTTTCTCCATATTTGAATGTTTCGGCAGTGCTCGCACATAATGGGCACCTCCTTCCATAAACGGTTGTAGTCAGCCCTGTATATCAGCGTCAACAGGGCCTTTTTTCAGTGTCCCATCCACAGTGACCACATGGCCCCAGAACATATCGTCGTCCTCATACCAGACGGTAAAACGCCCACCAGGAGATACTGTAAACTCGGTGAGCAGGATGCGCCGGGCGAACTCATCCTCGGTGATGGGGTCTTTCTCCGGGTTTCGGTCAGTCTGGTCATTGTCGGCCAGCCATTCGTTGGCCTGAGCAGTGAGTTTCTGGGCAGCCATAGTTCGCAGAGATTTATCCCAGACTTCCTGATCTGCCAGCAGTTTTTTCATCACATTGGTGACGCGGGTCCAGGACGCTTTCTTTTCAATCTCCACATCCAACGAGATCTGGACTTCTTTTCCCATCCACTTACAGGTCCCATCGAATGTGCTCATCTCACGATCCAGCGTGAGGGTTCCCAGCACTTCATCTTTCAGAAGAATGGGTTTTGTATATTCCGCCCAGATTTCCTCCAGTGCCGGACAGGACACACCTTCCTCCAACACTTCCGTGACATACCACTGGGGTTCACTGAGGGCATCACCTTTCCAGCCGCGGGCTTTGATCCGGTATATCTGGCCCTTGGCGAACCGCTTGGAATAGTCACCGGCATCCCGTTCCTTGTCCGTCAGCGGCCAGCTCAGGTAGCATCGACTGGAGATCACCTGTCCAGTCTGGACATCTGCCATTGCGAGGACATGGGTATGCGCCGCCCAGAAGGTATCCAGAAAAGTTTTATCCGCGCTGATACCGTCCTGAATCAGTACCAGCTTTTCCTCATCTTCCGGGGCGTACAGAGCAATAAAGTCCTTAACCGTTCTCTTTTTCATGGCGTTCTCCCTTTCAGGTCTGCTGGTGCTGCATGGACACGATATGGCAGTCCGGGCAGAACTCCACATAGAGCGTGCCCTCCGCACAGTCAAACACCGTATCCCACTGGATTTGGGCCAGATACTTCATGGGCTTGCCGCAGTGAGGACAGGTCGTATATTCCGCGTCCTGCACCCAGTTGGCAAAGCCGCCGATGGTGTTCACATCCTGACAGGCCGCGCCGTAAAACAAGGGTACCGGCGTCTTGCCCAGCACAAAGGGATTTTCAGTGAGGGCCTTGTAGTCCTCGGGCCGAACATAGCACTTCGTCTTCTCCGCACCATCAAAGAGTTCGGAGGGAAAGACCTCCACGCCGCCGTCCAGAGTAAAGCGGTTGAAGGCGGGGCCTTTCAAAAATCCCACACAGTTGGGGCAGCAGGTGGCGGTCAGGATGCCGTCCAGCCCCAGGAATTTCAGCCGCTCATCCCGGCCATCCAGCACCAAAATATCCACCATGTGTCCGCCGCAGTGGGGACAGGTGTCCTCCCGTGCTCGGCCAATGCGGATGGGAGATTTCTCGCCAGTGGTTCCCTTGACCATAGGATAGCAGGTGTCGAAGTTGAGTTGGATTCTCTGGCCCTCCTTGTCGAAGGTCCAGCCTCCGATCTGCGCATAGCTGGATGAGTCTACATAGAGACCCTTGCGCCAGGGCCGGGGATTTCGCTCCAGCTCCAGCAGAGTCTCCATTGCCTTGTCATCTCCTTGCATAGCAAGGCAACTCATCAGGTCGGCGGCATTCCGAGAGTATTCTGCTTTTAGCAGGGCAGCAACTAAAGCGTCCCGCACATCCTCTGGCGCGTGGTAGTAGAGCTCACAGGGCCAAAACACCTCTGCGGCCAGTGCCACCTGCTGAATCTCCGGGGTGATGGCATCATGGTAGCCAAGCAGCTGCCAAAAGTCGGTGAACTCCGGGTCCTTCATATCAGCCAGCTTCTGGATGTTCTGGATCAGGTTTTTCTGTTTCTGCGTGATTTGTTCCGGCGTCCAGGCAAGAGCAGCTTGCCGTTCTTGCTCGCACTTACATTTCCAACACAATCCCTCATAACCCAAGGGGGTTCCACAGCTGGGGCAGGTATATTTCAGACTCATGTTCTCATACTCCTTTCAGGCAATAAAAAAGCCCCACGCCGCACTGTCATAAAGACAGGCTGACGCAGGACATGAAGAAGCCGCGTTGAAGGAGCCGCATCCACCAGCAGATGTAGTTTCTTCAACAACCAAAATATTTTTTTCGTATCTTAAAGCAGCAAATTGCTGTCCAATATATTGTTTCATCGCAGCACCCTTTTTGTTCACATAGCATTGTTTTTTATTATACCACATATTGTTTTATTCGGGAATATTTTTCTTACCCTAAGTTGTTTTATATTCACCAAAAATTGATACGCATTAACCTCACACCCACCTTCCTTTTTTATAGATAACTGTCTAATTTTTTCTCTGATTATTATATTTCTTCAAGTGATACCTTCTCTTCATATGTCATATTGCCATATCCCATATGCCACCAAGAAAACAAACTGATCCCTTGGTGGCGTATCTTCTAGCTGCTGTCTATCAGCGTATATAAAAGACTGCTTTTTCCTCCGTTTTCACGCCACCTCTGTTCCTTTTTTATAAGCCCAGCCTTTACCAGATCCTGAATCGCCCGCTCTACAGTTCTCCGTGATAGGTTTAATTCCTTTGCGATAGTACCAATCGCAGGATAGCATTGTCCGTCTGTATTACTCCGGTCTTTCAAATACATATACACAGCTTTAGCCCGATGGGGCAGATCTGAAGAATAAATTTTAGAAAAATAAGCCATCTGTTCTCCTCTCTGCTAATCGGTTCTAAGAGGTGGTCTTCGAGTAGCTGCCTTATGCTGTTTTTCCTTCGCTGTCTCTCCATGAGCCTTTCCTCCTAAAAAAGAAGCCTCCTCCAACTTTCCGCTTTCAACAGATCCCCTCCATAAATCTTCCTCATCAAAATCAGACCGCCTTACTATTTCCTCCTCCAATTCCAATCGGTCAGCATATACAACTTCTCTTGCTGCCTGTTCCGGGACTTCATAAACCTCCTCAAACCGGATACCCCATTTTAAAAACAAAGGAAGTCTTGTTTTCATAGGGCATACCCCCGTCTTAGCAAGAATGAAATTCCCTTTTGGCAATGTCTTTAACTCCTCCGGCGCCATTAATGGTCTGCTCATCATCTGCAGGCTCTGGCTGGGGTCATTTTTTCCTTTGGATATAGAACCAGACAACACCGTTCTGTTTCCCAATGCTTTGGATAAGATTTCTGCGCTCTCTGAGTTTGGTGCAAAACCTCCAAACAAAATATCCTGGCAGTTATCGATGATAATACTGGAACCTTCTTTTCCATAATTCTTTTCCAACTGCGCAAAGCTCTGAATGATAGGAACCATGCTGATCCGTCTGGAACGGCCTGCAGAAAACATCATCTCCATGGATTCAATTTTCGGTATGGTTCCGATTTCATCCGCAAACATCATGACTCTGTTGGGCAGCTTTCCTCCATGTTCATCTGCAATCGTCAACATTTCCCGGTAAAGCTGCTGTAAAAACAGGGATACCATAAAATACTTCGTGTTATCTTCTTCCGGCAGCACAATAAAAATTGCTGACTTTTCCCTACAGAATGTTTCCGTGTCCAAGGTACTCTCAAAGCACAGGATCTGTTCCATTTCAGAATCCAGAAACGCATTCAATCTGGACATGGTTGTGGATAGCACAGAGGCCATTGCCTGATCCGCAGAATTTAAAGCTGCTCCTGCAAACCACTTCGCCTTGTGAGTAGGTGGTAGCTTATCCATAAGTAACTGGAACAGGCTCCGGTTCTTCACGGGGGATGGCGCCAGAAGATCCTGAATCAGCTTGAACACAGAAATGATATGGCGTTTCTCTGGCGGGCAATACTCTGCAATCAACAGAATCACAGAAGTCAGCAAACCTTCTGCTGCATCATAGAAAAAAGCATTTTGTCCATAACTGCTGGCAGAAGCCCCTTCAGAGCAGATGATTGTTTTAGCTGTAATTTTTGCATACTTCTCTGCTCTTGCCTTTGCTGCCAGATTTTCAGGATTCTTTAAATACTCATCCATGTATTTATTAACCAGCGTCAGGATATTGTTGCCATCAGAACGGGTGGGATTTCGTAAATCCAGAATGGAAATCCGATAGCCATAATATTCCTTGGCTATACCTGCATAATTACGAAACAGATCGCCCTTCGTGTCTGTGGTGAGAAAACTCATTCCAGAAGCACAGGCATATTCGATATTGGGGTATAAGAAGTTTGCGGTCTTACCCACTCCTGCTGCCCCGATCATGAGACAGTGAATATCTCCACTGTCTACCAGTGCTGTGATGGAATTTCCTTTCTTTTTGTATCCAACTACCAGCCCCTGCTCTTTTGGTAGACGCTTTCCTGCTCTCCATTGCTCCGGTTCATATGGTACATGAGCATACGTTTCCCGTATTTCCTTTTCCGTTGCAAACCGTGCAGTTCCATACTGCCCGTCTCCTACCGTTCTCGATTTAATTCCGTTTAAGGTATAATGATTTGATATCATTACCAGACTGCCGATTACAGCGAACATCCCCAAACCTATACAAATAAATATAATGACTCCCTGTATCCTACTCCCCTCCTCTCACATCATCTGTATAACTGTCTGCTGTCTGTTCATATATTCCGGCGGTGGCTTCTTCAGTTCTTGAAGATCCTCATTCCAATCCTTAAGATTTGAAAAAAGCGAGAATATCATATGGTATCCCCGCTCAGACAGGTTTTTCTTTATCCGTTCCCTTGCCTGGATTCCCGCCTTATCATGATCCAGACATAAAGCAATTTGGGAGATGTGCGGTGCATCATTCAAAAGCTGCATCAACGCATGTTCTGCCACCCCACAGAGTGCCACATAACTATGATCCATCCACCCCTTTTGATACATGGAAATAAAAGACAGCATATCAATCGGTGCCTCAAATACATACACGGTATTGCTCTTCCCAACCCAACGAAAACTGTACCTTGGATCGCATCCTTCTACATTCCCCTTAAATGGTTGTCCCTTCTGACAGGTTCCCCTTTTATGTGCATGGCGTGGAATTCCATCTGAATCAAAACCCACAAACACAACATTATGATATTTGACATCTTCATAAATCATGTGTTTTCCTGCAAATACAGATACTACTTTAGGATCCACACACCTTGTCTTTATCAGATACGCAAAAGCACGGTGCATGGTCTGGTTCGCTTCTGGAAGTACGAATGGCTTTTTCGGTTCTGGTTGCTGATTCACGCTTTCCTGGTATGCAACTCCCTGTTCTCCGCTAAGCAGCATTGTAACTGCGTCCGGAAAGCTCTGGTTATAAAACATCCGCACAAAGTCAATGGCACAGCCTCCCTTTTCTGTCGCGTGATCATACCATCGATTTCCCCTCACTGTAATACTGTGATCACTGGCCAGGCGCTTTTCTCTTCCAGAACGAAGCAGCTTTTCCCCCTGCCTGGAAAGAAAATCTTCCAGATCCACCGCATTGGCCCTCTGTTTCTGTTCTTCCGTAAAATAAACAAATTCTCCCATGCCATCCTCCTTCGTCAATAAATACCTTGTGCCGGCTCCTGATCATCCCTATGATGTCCTTGAGCCTGCTTTTTCTCTGACAGTTTCCTGCGTCGTTTCCGGTCAATCTGATACCGCTTCATTTCCATTGGTCTCTGTACTTCTTCGCAAAACAGCTTTTCCAGATGATGAAGCAGTCTGGTTGCTGCCAGAAACAAGGACGGATCCTGATATGCATCCAGATGTTCCAGTAAAAAACTGGCATACAGATTTCCTTGTTCTGCCGATGCTGTCAGATATTCCACTGCCTTTTCCCGATCACGGGAAACATCTCTGCCACAGAGATATAACTTTCCCAACGCATACTGAGCATACTGGTTTCCTTTTTCCGCACATAGTCCCAGGTAATGTACTGCTGTTTCCACATTTTTCGTTACATGTTCTCCTGAAAGATATAACTTCCCTAACTGATAAAAGGCCCATTCATTTTTCTGCTCCGCTGCCTGTTGAAGCCATTTCATTGCCACTTCCACTTGGGGAGAAAACTCTTCCCCCTTGAGATATAGCATTCCAAGCCGATACTGCGCATACGGATTTCCTTTTTCCGCTGACAGACTGAGCCACTTCACAGCCGCTTCCACATCCTTCGGTATTTCCTCCCCCAAAAGCAACAAACATCCCATCCGATATGCAGCATATTCATTTCCAAGTTCTGCTGCAGAGCGGAACCATTTCATGGCCTGATCCATATCTTTATTAAAATACACACCATCCTGGTATAATTTCCCCAACACATACTGGGCAGCTGAGTGCTCTGCATTTGCTGCTTTTGTAAGCCATTCCACTGCCTGGCCGCTGTCTCCACTTCCCGTTTCCAGCCAGAGTTTTCCGAGTGCATACTGAGCATTGGTATTTCCAAGCTTGGCAGACTTTTCCCAATATTCAGCTGCTCTCTTATCATCCGCTTCGGTTCCCGTTCCTGTGTGGAGCATCTGACCAATTCGGTACTGCAGTTTATCATCATGACTTTTTTCTTCCAATATCACGAAACCGGAATACGCATCCTGAAATCCTCTCTCTGCTAGTTTGGGATCCGGCTCTGTACCAAGACCATCCCGATACATCTTTGCCAGTTCCAGACTGGCATAAGGATTTCCCTGTTCTGCCGAACTCCTGTATAAAGAGAATGCCCGCATATCATTTTGCTCCACCCCCCGTCCCCGTCGGTAAAGCCCAGCCAGAGAATACTGGGCATACTTATGGTCCATTGCAGCCGCCTGAGAAAACCAGTGTGCCGCCTTTTCATAATTTTGTTCTGCTCCCAAACCAGAAGCATACATTTTCCCAATACGATATTGCAGATATGGTTTCTCCTTTTTCTTTACGGATTCTTCTCTTACAAGAAATGCTTCCAATGCTTTCTCATACCATTTCTGTGCCAGCCCCACATCCGCATCCCGTCCCAAGCCATCCGCAAACATCCGGCCAAGGTCGTGCATGGCAAACCCATTCCCCTGCTCTGCTTCCTGAAGGAACTTCTGATATGCCTTTTCAAAATCCTGTAATGTAGAATCGCTGCCATACAAATAATTCCTAGCCTGTATATATCCATCTGTCCACCAGTTGGAACTGGATTTTTCTTTTCTGCCATTAGGAAAAAGCTCTTGCTTGAGTTCCTCCTCCGCATAGTCCGAATCTAGTTCCCCTGTCAGCTCTGCTACCGGATCTGGTTCTTGTATAAAAAAATCGTCCTTTGGTTCTGAGTATCCATCTTCATTCTCTTCAAACAAAAAATGATGACTGCCAAGCCTCAATGCTTCTGCAATCACCATATTTTTGATACTTTTTAATTTAGGCTGTTTTGATAAAGGCGGTAATTCTTCCGTCTGTTTTCGGTAGGTCTTCACAATCTCATCCTGCCATAGCCCCCATTCCCGGTACAGGGCAGACACCCGGTCATCTTTCTCCAACTCATCTACGATATGATCAACCAGATCCTTCACATCTCTCTTCAGGTAGCCATAAACCTTTTTCCCGCCTGTATTCTGCAGCCGTTTAGAAAGCTGCATCATACTGGTTTCAATTTCCGAACTCTTAAGCGTCCCCGCCCGTATTTCATCTATCCATGTTTTCATTACAACTTCCGACCGTTCCTTTAAATCCATACGAGACTGTGCCTGCTCCTCATAAATATTTGCAAAATCTTGACGGAAAATATCATGTGCCAGCTCAGAACGCATGGCCTCAATCGACTGCTTTGTCAGATACCCTTCTCCATCTTTTACTGAGTACACCAATAGATGAACATGAGGATGATGGCTTTCATTATGAAATGCAGCGTACCATTTCAGATTGGCGCTGTCAATTTTCATATGCTTACACAGCATTGCCCGTTTGGAACGCAGCAATGCCATCCACTGAACAGCACTGTCGTACCCTAACCGGGCTGCGTCCTCGCGCCGAAGGGAAATCACATGTGTCCACACAATTCCCTTGTGATCTGCCACCTGATTCTGCACCTGTCCAAGAACCACCGGTTCTCCCTCATCTGTAAACAGGCCATGCTCCCCAATCTTTTCTACACGGGGACGATGCGCCAGATAATCCACATAATTTTTTCGCGTCGCTGCTATATCAAGATTTTGTTCCAATGCACAGGAAATAAATTCCGAGGCATTTTCGATTGTTGGTTTTCTTTGATAATCTTCATACTCCAGCATTTCTTTTGTCGCCGGAAAATCCTGCAGGAGCTGATGCACTAACTTCTTTTGACTCACCGTTGCTGGGAGGTGCTTTTTACTTGTATCAATTTTCTCTACCCCTTTCCGCGTTCCAATGTAATGGACATAATTTTCTTTCTGAGATGGTTTTGCATCTTTTAAATATCGGGAAGTAAAAATAAGTTTTGCCATGTTACTCCTTTTTAGAAAGCAAAAAGGAACCTATGGCTTATCACACACCATGGCTCCTTTTACTTTTTATCACATCTTCTTCCGTTACATAGTTTCAACATTTGAACATATCATGTACATTGCTTGATCCAGTCAGAAAGAAAGTCCATCTGCTCTTTCGTATGAAACCAGTGCTCCCCGTTTTCCATAACTGTAAGTGTTGCTCCGATTCTATCTGCAAACTCAGCTATTGTTTCATACGATGTCAGGTTATCCTTTTCTCCATACAGAATGTGCGTTGGAACAGTCCAGGTAACAGGATGCTCCCTCACATAACAAAGATAAGCCCAGGAAAGTGTTTCTCCAAAGGATGTCGGGATTTCTTTCTGTTTCTGCAAGTCATCTTCGGTCACATTCGCCCACTGCATCATATTCCGAATCAATCTTTCCATGTCTACAACCGGAGAAATAAAGTATGCCTTCTCTATTTTGCTGTCTGCCAAAGCACTCATAGCAAAGAAAGCACCAATGCTGTTCGCAATCACTGTTACCGTTTCATATGTTCCGCATAGGTTGTCAAACAATCCGGGAAACTCTTTTTTCGCTTCCCAAGGTGACTGTGAGGAATAGTCAAAACCAATTACATCATATTCTTCAAAGAGCGCTTTATAATACTCTGCCTCTTTCGGATTTCCACCTTTACCATGTATATACAAAATTGCCTTGTCCATTTATTTGTTTTCCCTTCACAATACCTATTTTTTCTTTTTGGATTTGGGCAGCGGCAGTTCATCATACATCGCGTGGAACAGTCCTGTCAAAAATTCTTTCTGATCAACCTCCTCTACCAGCAGCATCTCTTTTGCTCCCTCATAAGGTACTTCATATACCGAATCTGTCATATAGGCAATTGCTGACTTTGTAGGTTTTACAAGCAGTCTGTCATCATAAATACCTCCTATAATCTTGCCACGATAATAAATAATAAATTCTCCCATCATAGCACGGTATGTAATTTCATCCAACTCGGACAGCTGCTCTAAAATAAATTGTAAATAATTTTTGCTTGATGCCATCGTTTACCTCAAACCAAATTTTGTGTAAGAATACATTACATTCTTAATGTCCTCGATGTTTCTCTTTTTTCTTTTTTTGTTTTAAATCAAACATTTTTTTCTCTTCTGCCAATTTGTCTTCCCGGCTTTTAGACTTACGCTGCTGTTTCCTTTGTTCCTGCTGCAGCTTTAGTGCTTGCTGAGATTTTGTTCCAACGCCCCTATCCAACATTTGTTTATGAATTTCACGCTGGAGCTTCTTTGGGTTTTTTGTTAGTTCCTTTTCAGTAACCTCCACAGATGGACTAAATCGCAAACGATCATATTCCTTTAGCACAAACTCCCAAATCTCATAGTCCTTTGGTTCAGTTCCAAATGTTACTTTGGAAACGGAAAGTTTCCCATTTTCAACTCTCTCAAAAATACCTACCCAAAATGGTTCCTCAAAAAACACTGTCAGCTTGCCTGTCCTTATACTCATGGCAATCCCTCCTTAATGATTGAAATGAGCAAAGAATGGACAACCCGGAGGGGCAGGTTACTTACCCTGATATGCAGGACGGCCGGGCTACCTACCGGCTCTGGTATGCATCACTGCATACGTTGCGTTTTTATCTTTACTTTTATAATCAAGCCTCCTCGGCCAGATTAACACATATAATTTTTCTGTTTCTAATTAAAACCAACTCGCCTTTTCATCTCTAAATTTAGGCGTATCACTATCCTCATAAGGATTATAACTGTTTAAGTTACATCCAAACTCCTTTAATGATTTTATTTTATTATCTGCTGTCCATACAATCAAGGACATTCCGTCAAATTCCTCTATATTCCCATTATTCATTTCATTTTTAAAATACCACTCTACAACCGTCTGGTTATCTTTATGAAAGAACTGCTTGATCTTCCACTCCATCACCTTGCCACGTGTATTCCATTCATTAAACCAATGTTTTACAACTTGACGGTTATTATATTTTGGACTCCAGCTTTCAGTATAAATCACGTCTTCCGCAAAAATGTCATCCATACCAAGATCCTGTTGTGTAAGCCACATTTTGAACCATAGTTGAATGATTTGTTCTCTCTCATTCAAAATTCTACACCTCGATTCGTTTCTTATATATTATAATCGATGAGCTGTTGCATCGTAAAGGACAAATCTATATTTTATCTCTTCTGAAAATTCATCACACAACCAGAGGGAAGTACATATAAATTTTCTTTCCATCTTTTCTTTTCCAACAATATCTACACATCCCGCTTTTGATAATGATACGCATCTTCAAACTTCACAGTTCCATTGATCCGCCTCACTTCATCAACACATTTTGCGTGCAGCCTGTTTAAAGATTCTTCATCCACATCATGAGTGTAGGCAATTACCTGTGAGAGCTTGGACAATTCCACTGCTATCTTAAAGTCCATTCTGGCCAGACGGTTCTCACTATCCTGAATGGTTCCCGTAAGCACAGAAGCCAACGACTGCAAAAAATAATTTTCTGCTTTTCCTGCAAGAAGATACCCTATATAGAATTTAAGCGCTTCTGCTACAAATTCATTCCGGGAACGCACATTGGCTGTCTCTAACAGACCATCTGCCTGGTTTAAGATTTCCTTTTCGACATAAATTCCCGCACGTACTTTCGTATGTTCGCTTCCCATCGTTTCCTCCTAACCCTGGTATTCACAAAATCTCTCTCATTTCCTCCAAAATTCTGCCACTTTCAAAAATCCAGCACCATTCTTACGACCGCCTTCCCCAAAAGTATTCAAACCAGATTTTCCGAACGGCTTTGCCGGTCGGTGTTTTCCAGGGGTGGGCTGCCAAAAGCAGCATACCCCCTTTAACCTGCACACGTTTCGACCCAGCCAACCACTCAAGAATCCCGTATTCCCCCGTGTTCTTGCTGTTTCCATAACCTTCTCTCACATTTGCCCAACACCGCTTAAAATCCTCGTATGGGTACCACGATGCCACCTAGCTGTCCAAAGCCCGACACAGGGGCACACAGGGGGCTACACGGGGATGTCATGGATGACTGGGGATTCCGTTTCCTTTTTTCTGGTTATCATACGATTTCTGATTCTTCCAGCTGGGACTCCTCCCGTCTCGCAGTCCGATCAGCTCTCCGGGTACGTTCTCTGGCGGATATTTCTCTTGCCACCTTGTCATCAATATATTCACGGGTAGCCTGTGGGACATATTTTTCATACAGTTTCTGTACTGTATCATTTAATTCCCCCTGAAGATCGGTATCCCTTTTTTCCATATGGAACTTTAACGCATCCAATTTTTCTGTGTTAAAACTGACATTGATCGTAGTATTTCTCATTTCAAATCTCCTTTTTCTTTCAGAAAGCAAATCAGGCGGCTGCTCACACAGCCGCCCGATCTCGTTTCATCAGGTTCTTAAATAATGGATTAGTTCAATGGCATCTGCAAGACCTGCCTTATAATACCTCAGACGCTCCTGTTCCGGTATATCCATTTTAGCCATAAGTTGGTCGTCCAACCATTGTCGGTCATCCTCTGAAAGGCTATTGAGAATTCGATCCATGCGGAGGACATGCTCCTTGGTCTCTGTGCAATAAGCGGGAACCTTGTCCTCTTCACTTTTCCTCTTCAACTCCAGAACTCGTTCTTCGATTACCTGATTTAACTGATCCATAATCTCATCCATCGGTTACTTCCCTCCTTTCAGCCACACACAATACCGAACTTTTTTCTAAAAGTCGATATCACATATCCATAAACTGTCCAGGCAAATCTGCACAAATTTCATTTTTAGCTGTCTCATTCCGGAATAGTTGCCAGCCTTCCAAAAGCATACAGATGGCTGTTCCAGTAAGGAGAAGTAAGGTCCGCATAGCCAATAGGCGAACCACAATGCAGCATCCTAGAGCCTCCAACATAAATCCCCACATGGCTGACCGCCCCTGCAGATGCATAAGTTCCCGTAAAAAACACCAGATCTCCGGGTCTAGCTTCCTCTCTTGACACAATCGCACACTGGTCATAAATCCCCTGAGCTGTTGTTCTAGAAAGATGATACACCCCGGATCTCGTGTAGACCCAACAGATATATCCACTGCAGTCGAAACTGGTATCTGGAGAACTACCGCCCCATACATAGGGATAACCAATATAACGGGTTGCCTCTGCCATCAGCGCGGAAAAACTCCCATCTCCCATAGCCTGTCCGGGAGGAAGACCATTTCCACCCGGTACACTCACACCGTATTTTGCCAGCATATAGATGCGCTGTACATTCGTTTTATCTTCCAGAGAAACCTCCTGGTTTAATTCTGCAGCAAGATTTCCATAGACCATATTCAGGCTTTGGATTGGAATTGCAACCGTATAGGTTTCTCCCTCTTCATCCTCTCTCTCCTCATACTCTACAAAACAATCTGCGAATGCCCGGTAGTCCCCCTCATCCATCCGAGGGTGCTCCTTACCAAAAAACAGGGCATAAAAAATCGCTTTTACCTGGTAGGGATCTACTTCTTCGGCTTCTGCCATACCATTGATTTCATTTAACACCCCATCCAGTTTTTCAAAACTGTCCTGCATATTTTCGATGTACATCCGATACTCTGCTGGCACCTTTGAGGACAAATACCCCCCATGAAAGGACTTCTGGACAGCAGAAATGTTATGGTCTGCAGTCCCAGAAAGCGTGCACAGGATCATGGTGACAATTAAAATAACAGGGGTTACTAATGCTGCAATAACAGAAAAAAACACAGTCCGCCCATTCCGGTCAGAGAGGGTAAGCGCTACCAGTTTTGCTGTCACAGCGGCAGCTGAGACGGCCATAAAATCACTCCTTCCACACTTTTTATCGAGATATTCATCTGACGCATCAGGATTTATTTCATTCCATCATAGCCCCCCATATGAAACAGGCTCTGCTGATAGAAGCATCCCTCTCTTTCCTGTTTCTGTACAAGCTGATAAGCATGTTCGATTGCGTCCTCCAGAAACTGGGTTTCAAACCCTGCCGTTTCGTACCCTTGCCAGATTACATTGGCATAATGGTCAGAGGGAATTCCAAATGAATGCCCTGGTGTCATCACATAAACCATGGCCGGAACAGTTTTTCCATCCAGTTCAACCTCCAGCATCTGCTTCCCATACAAATTGGGATACCCTTCATAAAGATCCAGCGATGCCTCATCTCTGTTTTGGATCTCCCAGATCAGCACCGGCACAGTACTCCCTGCTTTAGGTTCTACGGTTGCCACAGCTCCCCTGCGGCCTCCCCGAAATAACAGTTCATAATCTTTTAACTCACTCTTTCCTACTACCTTCGCAGTCGGACAACGAAATGCCATCTGCTCCAGATTCAGATTGCTCCCATAGGCAATATAAAGTCTTTGTTTTCCTTTCAATTTGCTTCCTCCTGTCACATTCGCATACAAAAAGCCGAGGATTCCTGTGCTTCCCCAGCTGATTCTAATTCCTCAATTGGATGAATGATTTCCTGTCTCTGGATCCGTTCTGCCAATTCCTTCTCCCGCTTCTGTCGCATTCTTTCCTTTTGTGCTTCCGCCTGAGCCGGATCCTTCCAGGCAATACAGCCCGGCAGATTTGCCAGCAGATGCTGACGAGCTGTGGCGAATTCTTCTCCATTTAATCCTAGCCGTAAAAGCCAAGTGCGGAATGTATACTTCTCATTGCTGGTCTGAGTTTTTCTTCTGCTGGCACAGGACTGATTCAGCGCTTGGGCGCCAATCGCCAGACAAAACTGGATATAGGCCTTAATCTTGCCTGCATGAAGCGTCCCATTGAACAGACGAAATTCCACAGTTCCTTTCTGAAAAACAGAATGAAGGTTCAGACAATGATAGCGGCTATCATCATAATGCGCATCCCTCCGGCTCTCTCCGTTGTACCAGATCCGCTCTACAGCTTCCATACTTCTAGGTTTTCTCCGGTTTAACTCATCCAAAAATCGTGTATCCACCGGCTGACACCAACGATGCTGCCTTTCCACAGACACTCCAAGCGCTTTATAGATCAAGTCTTCCTTGGATGCCATGATATTGGTGATATTACGGAGAGTTCTGGCATCAAACGGCTCTGCATTGATATGCACATGGATTCCGCAGCTCTTGTTTGTCAGGGCACCATGCTCTTTCAGTTTCCGAATAATTTCCTGAATGGTAACAATGTCTTCATAGCGGCAGATTGGACTTACCATCTCTGTCCGGTATTCCACATCAGCATTTACCCTGCTTCCATTTACCTTCCGTTCTGCGTGAATACTGCTATCGCTCATAAATTTCCACTGCCGCCCCTCCGTGTCAATGGCTGCATAGGTATCGTAATAGGTTCCCAGATATTTGACTCTAGTTCCAAAATACTCTGCCGTTACCTCAGCCGCTTTCGCACGGGTAATGCCGGTCATCTCAATCTCAATGCCAAATTTCTGCTCCTTTAACTCCATTCATAGTCTCCCCTTTTAACGTCCTCCTGCCTTTCCGAACAGTCTGGCTTTGTGTTCCGGGGCATTTACCATTAAGTTATACCGCTCATTTCCACATTTATACAGGCAAACTCCCCTTTGTGGATACCGGATCAGGTTATACTCACTATCCTCCAGCTGCAGGGTATCCGTATAAAACTTGGCATCAATGCTCCCCGCATTGAACAGAAACTGATGCGTCGGGATGGAAAACAGCGGCTTGGTATACTCTCTCACGCCATCCAGATTAAAATCCTCTAGGTTCTGGCTTGCTATGATAACTGCAGAATCTTTTTTTCGCACACGCTTCATAAAATTTCTAACATACTCTACTGCAGTCAGGTTGGAAAGGAACAGATAAAACTCATCCAGGCTGGCTGCCGTATTGCCTTGTGTCAAAAGAACATCGCTCATAAACGAAAGCACATTAAAAAGCAATGCATTTTTAAGGCTCCTGCTGGCCTGTAACAGTCCTTTTACCCCAAAAGTAATGAAGCCATCATCGGTGATATTGGTATGTCCATTAAAGAACTTGCTCTCAGCTCCCACACACATAGAATTCAGCCCAAGAAGAATACTCTGAAGCATTTCTGCTGTATAAAGCTGTCTTCTGTTTTCGTCAAATCCCTGATATTCTTCCTCAATGAACGCATAAAGATCGGAGAGAACCGGGTAATCCTCCGCAACCAGGCATTCAAAATCACTTTCGTCTGTAATCCCCCATCTGGTATATAACTTCTGCAGCATGATCTCAATCACATCAATTTCCCTGTCGGAAAAATCCTTGTAGCTTCGGAAAAAGTCCTTTAAGAAACTGATATGCTGGGATAATCTGGATCGGATGCGAAAGGTCTGAGGTGCATCCAGATCCTCCGGGCTTCCCGCTTCGTCCCAGGTTTTCGGTTCCAGAGGGTTGATAATGAACTCCCCGCTCATTAAGTCGATAAAACACCCTCCCAGATTATTGGTCAGATCTTCATACTCCATTTCCGGATCCAGAGCGCAGATATGCATTCCGGACTCCCTTAAATTCGTCAGCAGCAATTTAAGCAGATAGCTTTTTCCCTGTCCGCTGTTTCCCAGAATCAGGATATTGGCATTCGTCTTATCATCTGCTCTCCGGTTAAAATCCACCAGTACATTACTCCCAAATTTATCTCTCCCAATATAGAACCCGTGAGGATCCGTCTTTCCTGAATAGTTAAAGGGATACAGATTCGCCACACTGCTGGCCGGAAGCACTCTCTCAAACTGATCCTTAAACAGGTTATAACCGCTTGGCATTACACACCGGAACCCCTGCTGCTGACGGAGGATCAGTCGGTCTACATTCAATTTTGACCGGATCAGTTCCGTTAGTACTTCTGTCTGAAGAAGCTTCAAATGCTCCAGATCATGGGCACACAACTCCAGATATACTGCCGTATGGAGGAGGGGTTCTCGGTTGCGGTGCATCTGGGCTACGATGGTAGTTACATCTTGTAAATTACTTTCAGCCAGAACGGTCTGCTGTAAATCACTGGTATTGCTCCGATCCATCCGGTTTTTGTTGGCTGCATTGCTGATGATCTTCCGCTCCTCAACGGGTGTCACATGACGAGTATAGATCCGCAAGGTTACACCGTCTTTCTCCCCTAAATGGGAGAGAATTGCCTGCTCTTCCGTAGCAGTCGGGTACTCCCGCAGTGCCCAGACACAACGATAGGTGTTACCACAAATAAAATGATCTGTTTCAAATTTAATGACAGACGGGGCGATCATATCCAGAAATTCCTGGATACGCACATTATCTTCCCTGTCATCAACTGCTGTTCTTCCTTTTTTCAAGTCATCTCCTCCTCACTCTAAATCTCTGGTATGATCCACCGCTCCCCGTCAAAGTCTTCAAACTTCTCTGTGGTCACGTTCTGCTCATAGTAAACAGCCAGGATACGTTTGATATCCTCTTTATCTGCCCGTTTAACAGAAAAACTCTGTTCCTTCAGGGATTTTTCAATCCTGGAAAGGTACGGAAAAATATCCGATTCCTTTTCATCTTTTAACCGCAGCATAATCAGAAATTCACGGGCTGTCGCCATCTGCACCTGAATCCGGTCCAGATGGGTCTGATCCTGTTCCAAAAGACGGCGTATGACTGGATTCTCTTCCTGCTCCATCTGACTTTTCAGAAACCGCTTGTTGTCTTCAAAGCT
Organism: Clostridium sp. AF28-12; assembly: GCF_003435225.1. Classification (NCBI taxonomy): domain Bacteria; kingdom Bacillati; phylum Bacillota; class Clostridia; order Eubacteriales; family Clostridiaceae; genus Clostridium; species Clostridium sp. AF28-12. The sequence goes on from NZ_QWGJ01000005.1 coordinate 72,017, forward strand.
TTCCCTGCTGTTTAGACACAGCATCTCAATCTCTGCCACTCCTTTTAGCACAGTCATAAGAGCATAGATTCTTGCCCCGACACTAGATTCGGACAAAACAGAAATATTCGTTGGTTTTACAATAAAATACACCAGCTCCCCCTGTCCGTAGGTCACCAGACTGTAGTCTGTAATCTCCTTTGCACCAATGAACTGCCGTGTGGAGAGGCGCTTCTCTGCCTCTTTTTTCGCTTTTCTTTTCTCCCTGCTCATTCATACCTCCACTCAAAAAATTGCTGACGCATAAAAAAATACGCACAGGCATACCGGACAAAATCCAGAATGCTGGTATCTTCAAATCGGATCGTCAGAAATCCATATACCCCTGTCAGAACACAAGGGAACATAAATCCCGCCTGCGTAGCTACTAAAATGGAGACCAATCCGCAAATACCAAGAATCCCAATGTCCCGAAGCTGCCATAACCAAAGTGTTGCTTTTGATTTCAAATGGTCCGGATAAATATACAACCGATCACCTCCAAATAATAACCGCCGGCATGATGAAGCTCTGCCGGCGGTATGTTCGATCCTTCCTCTTATTCAGTTTCCTCAAGTTCTGCCTTTCCCTCTGTCTCCTGCATCTCTCCAGATACTACATGTTCTTCCTGCGAAAGTACATCTTCAATCAGTCAGATCACAAATTCTTTCTGGCTCTGTCCTGTCTTTTTGAGGTATTTTTTTAACCTCTGAAAAAACTCCTCTGATACCTGAAATGCCAGTGTCCTGATTCCGTTTGCCATCTCTCTTTCTCCCTTCTCAAAGTGGTCTTTTAGAATCCGTTCCATATACTCGTTCAGCTTGATTCCCCATTCTTCCTGTTCTTCCCTCACTTTCTTATGCAGGGATTCTGGAATCATGGCGCATAAATTTTTCTTACGCTCTTCCATTTGACTCTCCTTTCCTCGTTTTTACAAGCCAAGTATATCCATAAAGAGATGAGATAGCTATGACGATACCCAACAAAGATTGCCTGAAAACGGAAGCAGAACTACCAATCTTATGGTTCTTTCTCCTCCTTCATCTTCCGCAAAAAATAAGCGATACCACGGAGAACAAAATCCACACACGGTATCGCTACGCTATTTCCAAGAGCTTTGTAACGGGCACTGTCCGAGGCACCAGGGATATCTGTCCAGTGATCCGGAAAACCCTGCAACCGTTCACACTCCAAAGGCGTCAGCCTCCGGATCAATTTCCGGTTCTCAACAATACATTTATCTTCGCTGACATATTGATTATTGATCCCCTTATGATCTGTATATCCAATGGTTCCTACCGTATTCTGATACGGCTCACACACCAAATCCGTAGCATCCTTATGCTGTCTGGCACTCTGAGTCGCTGTTACCCGATTTTGCAGAAATTCATCACTTCTTTGGCGGCTGAACACTGCATGACGGTCTGCACTAGTAAGAGTATAGGAAATATCCGGCTGGCATCCCAGACCATTTCCTCCATTTTGTACTTCCCGATCAATGATATTTCCGGCAATACAATAACTCTCCGGCATATCTGAGACCAGTGGGACATTGTTTCCTCCTGTTCCATACCGGGCTGACATGGTAGGGGCCACCTCATGCGGACCTGTATATCTGGCATCAATCCCGTGATTCTCAAACAGAATCTGCTGATTGTTCCCGCCGGTTTCTGCCTCCTCTGTAAGAGCTGGATCCGGAATTTCCTCTGTCCCAGCACTCCCCTGCTGGATGCCCATCACCAGAGGCGGATGACCACTCATCCCTGCCCGCAGGGTTGCTGTTATATCGACCGAAACATCCATACGCTCTCCTCCTTGGTCATTGAGGCACAGACACTCTTCTTTTTTTTCTGCACTTTCAAACTTCCTCATCCCCTCTGCCACAAAGGTCTGCATCTGCATATTGGTCGTTGCCATCAAAGCTCCGGATATTCCGTTGAGGTTGATCGTTTCTTCCCTCTGATTAATATGGAACGCAAAAATATCCACCTGTTTTTCCTCTGCTACTCTACTCCCGCCTGAATCCGCAGAGCTGTTTCCAGCTGCGGTGGTAACTCCTTTCCCCTGACCTTGGCCCTCCGCAGGATCCCTAAGCAGGCGTTCCTGCTCAAATAATATCTTTGGTGCGGTGAGTCCTCCAAAATCTGCGACAAGGAAGATTCTACGGCGGCGCTGGGCGACTCCCCAGTATTGAGCATCCAAGACTCTCCAAGCCAAGCTGAATTGATCTCCCAAAATGGCAGCCCCAGCAGATTCCCAGCGCCCGGTGTCAGGTCGAGGCACATGACAGGTACTGTCCTTGATATGGACAATCTCCTCGATGACCGCCCGGAAATCTTCTCCATTTGCGGAGCTGAATGCTCCAGGGACATTTTCCCAAACGAGGTATCGAGGTCGAATAAAGTCATCTGATACCCCTCGTCTTTCATCCTCTGCTCTCATCTCCTTTACTATGCGTACCTGGTCCATAAACAGGCCGGAGCGCTCCCCTGCCAATCCTTTCCGTAATCCGGCTACTGACAAATCCTGACAGGGGCTGCCTCCACAGATTACATCCACAGGCGGCAATTTTGCTCCATCCAGTTTTGTAATGTCCCCTACATGGATCATATCTGGAAACCGGAGTTTGGTTACCCTCATGGGAAACGGTTCTATCTCACTGGCCCATACCGGCACACCTCCACAGTGAACTGCCGCCAGAGGGAATCCTCCAATCCCATCAAATAGGCTCCCCAGTGTCATCATCCGCCCATCTCCATTCCCTTTTGTATCGGTACTTCACACAGTTCCCATCCAATTTCCTGTTCGCTGACCCGTCTAAGCGGAATCCGGAGCTGCCTTGCTGCACGGATTTCCTGCTCCATTCCTGAAGACAGTTCACTTCCACACGCCCAGATTTCCTCACAAACCTTCAAAATCCGAAGCCCCATATCTGTTCCCAGCTTTCTCTCTTCTGGGACTCCATCATCCAGCATCTGCGGATATAGCAGATGAGAGGCAATTGGCGTAACCCCCTGGTTCATGGCATAACGACAGGCTGCCTTTGCAAATGCTACATTCCGCTCAACATCTCCAGAATACGGAGATGCAATATACACCAGTTTGTTGTGTTCCATCCTTCACCGTCCTCTCTACTTGGAAACCACTTGCACAACCGTCCTTGTTAGGTTCATAGCTCCCTGCGCTGCATAGACTGCTCCCATCACATTTGCTTTGGTTCCTGTTTCCAACCCAAACTGCCCCGCAATCCGCGGAATCTCACCTGCCGATAACATAAGCCCCAGACCAAGCAGTGCCTGATCCTTAACGACCATCAGACCTGCGATCAGGACCGTCGCCTGTAAAAATGCGGTCAGGCACAGACCGATTACCTGCTTGCACCAGCCAACAAATCCATCAATATATCCCCTTGGCACACTGAATAAATAAAGGCTCCCTACTGCAATCTGAATCAGCAGGATCCCGCCCCGTTTTAAGTTCGCAAAGAACACTTTGATTACCGCATAACCCATGAGAATCAGGAGAAAAATCATAAAAATCGGGCTACTAATCATTCCGATTCCACCAAAAACACCTGATGCGGCAGCCTCCTGCCAGGTGGCGGCATCCTGAAGAGACTGCACAATCCCTGCCGCAACTGTCCCAATATCTTCTCCCAATCCTGTAATACCAGCTGTAAAACTTCCCTGAAGGGAAACACTGAGTTTATACAGTTCCACTGGAACAGTAGTAAACAGGCTGGCTGCCAGGAATCCCTTGATTACGTTCAGTGCCGTGTCGCGTATGCTGCCCCTGCCATTCTGATATTCAATTCCACATTCAAAGGCTGCCACTACGATTCCCGTCACATAAAGTGCCCATGCCAGATAAGAAAAAAGAAGCACGACAGACTGCACCCAGCTCATTTCAAACAGTTCAGCCCCCATGCTTCCCATCTGCATGAAAAAATCTCCCAGAAATCCAACAATCTGACCATACAGCCAGTCAATGATCTGTCCCAGAACCGTATCTGCAACAAAATCCCAGATAAACAAGTTTTAACCACCTCCCCTTAACACATCTTCTGTCCCATTTGCATAGCTTCCTCCGGTTCTTGAAACACTTCCAAATAAGTCTTTATCGCCTCGCTGAGTACTTTATAATCTTCTTTCCCGGGCTGATATACATACCAGCTGGTCTCTTTTCCATAGGACCAAATGTGGGGATTTACCCCATCACGAAAATTAGGGTTCGTCGTGTTTTTCAGGCCCCACACATCTCTAAATTTCACAACCATGCTGTCGATCATTCCTTCATTCCGATTCAAAAGGGTCACTTTCAATCGGTCATAATGATCCGCAACCATGCCTGTCTGAAAGTTGATTTTGACACGGATCTGATCCGTCAGCCTTCCATAACAACAATTCCCAACAAACCTTGGTTCTGAAAAGCTCGCTCCCGTTCCAAACATTTTTTTTAGTTCCCTTTCAAAAAATGTCATGCTTTCCTCCTCCGACCTATGTGGGTTCTCACGTTCTTCCCCTTCTTTCTTTCCTGCCATTTTTCCCGGTTCCACCTTCTGGCAAACGCTTCCTGTCCATAATGCAACTGTTTCTCCCTCTCTTGTAAGCAGTTCATCCATCCTTCCAATCAGTTTTTCCATATGCGCCTGCCAGTGCTTCCAATCCCGTTCCTGAAACCAGCCGCACCACAAAACTCCCGACTTCTCCTGCTCTTTTGCACATTTACGGCTGTAAAAAAGAGTTTCCGACAGATATTCCCTTACCCACTGAAGGGATTCTTTCGATGCTGTAAAAGAAGACAGGGAGGAAAACTTCTTATCCCCCCTGATTCCATCCAGTGCAGAAAAATCCTTCTCCTGGAATTTTACAATTAGTTCTGCCACTGCCATTGGGCTTGTATGAGACACCCCTTCTGACACTTCCGGAGGGGCATTCCAAGAATCTGCCTTCAGCCAGGCAAGCATCTGCCGGAGTTCTACATCCCCTTGTTCCGGAAGATGTTTCCGTATGAGACTGATGGCATCCAGTCCAGCATCGGACTCAAACGCAGTAATTCCCCAACATCCCATGATATACCTCCTAAATTCCAAGAATCTGCCAGATATAAAGCGGTGCAGTTAGGGTAAATACCAGACAGGCAAACAGAATTGCAGGTGCTGCCCATTCAAACTGTCCGTGCTTCCGATAATCAAAGTATGCCGTTCCCAGTTTTCCAAAAAAGAACACGGCAAGGATCAAATCTATAGCGGGAAATACAACATGATCGACAACTGTTTTAATCTGTTGGGATGCCGTCTGCCAAGTTCCCCCAATCGCACCGGCTACATCGCCCGATGCATATACCGGAACGCAGAACAAAACTACCAGTACGAATACCATGCACATAACTGCTGAAATTTTCTTTGTTCTCATTTATTTTTCCTTTCTACTAAGATTGTGTGAGTTTCAGCCCCATTCTTTGCTGTCTTTCAAGAAGAGGAGCCAATTCGATAATATCCGGATGTTCCTGAAACTTTAGATCTCCCCGAAAGCCAACTTTTAAACTGCTAAACCGCTTTGCCTCCTCCTGCAAAGAAGTAGGTGCATCTAGTGGAAGTTCCTGATTCCACCGAACCCATTCCCCATTTTGAAAACGTGGCTGCAATCTCAAAATCACATAGGATTCCGGAACAAATACAGGATAATACCTTAATACTCCTCCAACTCCATAGTAAGGCTTCCCTTCCATCATCACCGTCTTTTGCATTAATTCCAGTGTATCCTCTAAAGATGTACAAAACCAGCATTCCTTATCACCCATCCTTCGTATCCTGCCATCCCTCAGAATATCTTCCAAATGGTCACGGGTTGTGTAATGATACAAAAATCCCCTTGGTTTCTCCGTCTGTTGATATGACATACTTCCTCCTACTCTGGTTTCTGTGGTGCGATATGCCAGTCACTCCACAAGTTCCCATCAATGATAATAGAATCATTCAGATTCATGGAGAGCATTCCAGCCGGTGTCCAGCAATCCAGCAGCCAAGTATATGGCGTATAACTTCCATCCGGATACCAAATTGGTGTAAAATGCGTTCTCCTCTCATAGGTACTGTAACCATTTTTCTTAAACTCATGGGTCATATCATAGCCGCCATTCATCCGTTCCAAAAGCCTCCAAAACCTCTCATACTGAAATTCCGGAAAATAAGTCACCGCATTCTGCGCAGATGTCACTGCAGAACTCTGATTGGTGCTGACATGTGTCGTTACCTTCTCTTGGAATCCATAACCGGATTTCATCGTCCTTCCCGTAGCGGTAGGAGACTTTTCATCGGTTGTAATTCTCATATCTGCAGTCAGGCTTGCGGAGTATCGATCCAGGTCAAACTCCCACCAGCCATGGTCACACCAGTACCCGTCATCATCCTCATCTCCGCTGTGCCATACCCAATGTTCCTGCCACCATGGTCTCCACACGCTCCAGGATGCGGAGGTTACTTCTGCATTAGAAGGAATCACAGGCCTTGTAAATCCGTCATTCCGGTCATCCGCATTGGGATCTGGCGGTGGATTTTCATCCAGATCCACGACATTGATATGAAGAGTCCCTTTACTGGTTCCTCCTCCACCTCGCACACGGACGGTCATCGTCATGGCCTGGGGTTCTTCCGGTGTTGTCCAACGGATCCAAGCCAACTGGCTGTCGCCGGATGGATAATATACCTCCCCTACCTCATAGCTTCTTCCTCCTACAGAAAATGTTACGGATACCGGATGATCCGGATCACTCTGCCCGCCGCTTACCTCTACTGCCGTAATCACTTCCGTATTCGTCCGATATTCATAATCATAGGTCGTGATTTCCGGTTCTTCTGGAGGCACATCCCGGAACCGTACAATACCAAGACCCAAGGAACTCTTTATTTCACTGTTGGAACGGACTCCCGATGTCGGACCTCCCCAGGCCGGATATCCCAGATCCGGTGTTTCCAAAAACATGGACAGCGGCAGGTTCTGAAATGCCACGGTTGGAAGAACAGCTCGAAGCCCTCCGCTTAACATCTCATCATAGAGTGCTGCCTCTGTTGCCGTGACCGCAATCAGAGTTCCCTGAAATTTTAGAAAACTGATTGGCTCCAATAAAAGCCGGTACTCTCCTCCCACCAGTGTATCAAAGTCCATTCCGGTTAGTCCGGCAATGCTGCGCACCACCTGTTCATCTGTAAAATAGCTTTTGATCTGCTCAATATTGGCTTGCCCCAAGCTTTTCGAGCTGATGATTCTGGGTAGAGACTGTGCCGGATTTACATACTCATATGGATTGGTATCAATCATCAAAGCACTTCCTCTGGTATAAGACATTTTACTGACTTTCCCAAAGGAGTAGGCAATATTCGGATGCTTGTTTGTTAAGTCAATCGGTCTTGTTACCGGATCATGGCTCTCTGCCCGAATGACAGTAACCCGCACCCCTTCATTTCCCGGTGACCAGGAATTCTGACTGGTCCCCTGTCCCATACTTCCGCCGCCCCCATCAAGATTTCCGTCCCCTACTGCATAAACCTGGATGGAGAGTATCAAAGACAGTACGATTGAGACTATGAAAAACACACATTTCTTCTGTTTCAAGTATCCTCCTTTCCAACCACAGGAAGCCTTGTTTCCTTCCCTGGTATCTGGGAAAAGAAAAAACACCACATTGATGTGGTGCTTCTTCTTTCTGTCTTAATCCATAATGCCAATCTTATTCCCGTTTTCATACATATCTTCTGCTGCAGTTCCAGAGCCTCCTCCTCCATGGTTTTCTACCCAGCCGAATCCTGGAACATAGATCTGGTTCCCGGAAGTATCTCCTGCCTGCGGCTGTTCCGGATCTGCTACCGGTTCGGACGGTTTTTCTACCGCTTCATGATCCACGGGAACCGGAGGGGTATCCTGCTTTGTACCATCTGGTTTTTGTGTTGGATCTGTCAGGATCTCCTTGCTTGGCGGTTCTGGTTTAGTTGGTTTTGGTTGGATACTCTGCGTTGTCTGATCAGTCTGTGGCGACCGGCTGTCCACCGCCTGAGTGTCTGTTTCCTGATTTTCTCCGATTCCTGGATGAATCACAAGGCTCTCTTCTTCTCTGGATACTACTTTACTTTCCTCTTCCTTCTTTTCAAAATCTCCAGGATCTACAATCAATTCTGTTTCCGTCTCCCCTGTTCCTGGCAGAACATCTTCACCGGACGGTTTCGGACCAAACTGCATTCCAATGGCAGCGATCAGGCCGATTCCTATGAGCACGCCGCCCAAAATTGCCAGATTCTTTTTCATCTTCTCTGTCAGTTTCATGATTCTGCTCCTCCTTTATCCTGTTTTCTGTTTTGTTATGCACAACATACTATACAATCCTCTCAAAGTCCAGGTCATTCCCTAGAACACCTCTGTATATCCAGCCTGTACCTTCAATGTGATCCACATGGATGGAAGAATCCGGCCGCCAAACCGAACTGGAACCTCCAGTCTAACAATGGCATCTGCCTCAAACCGCTGCGCATGGGCTGGATCCGATGGGGCCAGAGGTGCATTCCGAAGCGTCACTTGCAGGCTATCTATGGCAAACTCCATTGCAGTTCCAGTATCCGCATACTTTACATGTCTGCCGCCAGACAATTGGGTCCCTATGGTTTCATCCAGATAATTATAAATGTCCCCTTCATTCAGATCTTCTTCCCAGCTTCCCTCTCCAAAGGGAACATAGCTGCCAGAATATCCCTCCCTGACTCCATGATACACACCTGCATAATTATCATTGACTGTGGAAATGACAGCATCCTCCACGGCTTCCCGCACACCTGCCGCAATGACTTGAAGCCGGAAATACTCACTAATCCCACACATCAGAATAATCAGCGAAAGAACAATCCCAATGGTCATGGGAAATGAGGAGGCTCGCCTGTCTCTCAGTATCTCTTTCATCCGTTTCCGCAATCCCTCCACCTCATTTCCAGTAAACTTCTGATTTTCCAGCTGCCTGTGCGCGAAGCGTAACCGGAAAAGAAGCAAACTCGCCAAACAGACCGATATTTGTATCCATCGTCAGGATAACGGTAACCTCTTCATTTAACTGGATTCTTCCATGACTGGACCATAAAATGTCCGGATGAAGCCCTGTTTTTTCCGACAGCACAGCGGCACGGCGGCTTGTCTCTGCACCTACGCGCCCGCTTACCTCTGCTTCACGCACCAGTTCTGTAGCGAAGGTATCCAGCTGCTGTTTCTGAATAAAAACCGGAAGCACACGCATGGCAAGGGCAAGCACCATGACCGCACACAAAACCAGCACAATCACATCCACATATCCTTCGCCCCGTCTTTCTGACAGCGCTCTCCATAAACGATGACTCCTCATCCTCTCCTCCTTCCTGTCTAAAACATTCCTCCAAGGCTCTCCAATGCCACATAGCAGATAATCGCCAAATAAGTCAGCAGAAAACATACCAGCATGACAAAGGAAAAAACACGGATCTTGGGAGGGATTTTCTGTGCCTGTGCTTTTAATCTCTGCAGTTCGATCTGCTTAAAATCATGAGCCAGCATCTGAAAATACACTGTGCTGTCATCCCCTCGAAGGACACCAATCAATCCACGTACCACATCGGACAGCATGGGCGAGTTCAGTCTTGCCTCAAATCGTGTCAGCGCCGCTTCATAATTGGAGGAACGCATATCCGCCAGAAGAATATCTAACTCTCCAGTCAGCGCTGGTCCCGCATTCCCCTTGAACCGCTCCAACATACCGATCACATTACGGCTTGCTTTCAGTTCCTGTTCCATAGTCGCCACCATTCTCGGAAGCTCCCCCTCTATCTCTTCCCGCTTTGCCTTTAAGGTTTCATCCGCTTTCTGATTTTCCTTAAAGTAAAGAAGTAATGCCAGCACAACCACGACAGGAACCAGTAGCGGAAAAAGGAACATGCAGGGAATCGCCCCCAAAAGTACTGCGCCTGATTTTACCAGAGCATACGCCTGATACACTTCCGGGGTCATATTCATTCCACTGGCTTTTAACACATTCTGCATCCTGCTTCTCTTATATGCATCCATCCGGATGAAACCAGACAGTCGCACTGCTAGGATCATAAAATAAGTCTCCAATGTCTTTGCCGCTTTCCGCTCCTGTTTTACCGTACCCAGCATGGCCTTCGCCGCACCCATGGTAGGTAACTTTAGAACAGACGCAGTTAAAAAGAAAAGTCCCAGAGCTAAAAACAGCCCGAATAAAAATAACAAGCCTTCCATAGCTACCTCCTGTATTCAATGGGACGGGTCAGTTTCACTACAAAGCCAGCGGATATAAAAATAGCCGCCGCAGTGGCAGCCAGAATACACTGTCCCAGTACCGTATGCATCAGTACATCATACCAGTCCTGATTCAGTAGATACATAAGAGGAATATTGCCTACTACAAACACAACCATGATCATAAACTCTTTTCTTGGTTCTGCGATCATGTATTCCAGTTCTGCGTTCACATTCCGCATATCTGACAGCTTTGATACGATGGGCGGCAGTGTAGTCTTTAAGCTCCGGTCATGCTGGCAGTCACTAACTGCATCGCACCACTCCCGAAACACCTCATTATCAATCCTTCCCCGCAAAATCCGAAGGGAGGCCTGAACATCCGGATTTACCATTTTAATCTGGATGAGAAAATCCTGAAATACTCTGGACACTGGAGGATTTAAATATGCTATATTCTCCTCCACCGCCGTCACAATATCTTCTGTCCTCAGATATGCTGTGGTAATGACCGAAAGCGCCGTTTCCAGTTCTGCAGACACATCCCTTTTATAATGATTGGCAGTCAGTTTCACATACCAGAATGGTAGAAATAAAAAACCCACTGCCATCACCGGAGCCAGGAAAAAATTCCCCAACAAAATAGCAATGGATCCCCCAGCGCAAAACAGTGCCAGAGCAACTGCGCAGATGATGGAAAACCGGTTCCCCCTGCCCGTCATTTGAAGGATGTTCTGTGCTTCCTCCAGTTCCCTGCGCAAAATCCCTGATTTTTTTCTTCCTGATGATTCCCTGATGTCTTCCCGCAGACTTCGTTTTGGATTCAATAGAAATCCAAACAGGCTGTCCGTAAACTCCACTGGCTTCATTCCCAGCAGTAAAAATACACCCACGATCATTCCCACACACGCCAATAGCTGAATCGCCGTCATTCATTCTCCTCCTCTCTATCCTTTTTTACATTCAAAAGTCCTGCCAGCGTTTCCTGCGGCATTCCATTCTCCATCAGCCGTCTTGCCAGACTGTCCGAGATTGGGTTAATTTGTCTATGGTGCCCCACAATTACAAACTTTCCATCCTCCACCCTGTTTTCCGTAATCTGATATTGAAACAGTGGACGGTATCGTCTGGTTCCATCTGCCAGAATCTCACACTCCATGATTTCCATTAAACGGCGTTCCTTGTTTTCCAGCTGTTTGCAGAAAGCGATGATCGGATAGGCTTCCGTTACAAATCCCATCAAAGTCTCATCACTCATATCCACAGCACGTTTACACAGGGAAACCATGCGGCGGTAAGTTGCCTCACAACTCATGGAATGGATGGTTGTCACAACCGCAACACCGGTTCTGGCAGCCTCCTGTGCCGCATTCGCTTCTGGTCCACGCATTTCTCCTACCACAATAATGTCCGGATTAAAGCGTAGCGCCATATCAAGGAGTGCAATCTGATCTACTCTCTGCCTCTCATTCTCGCTGTCACGGGTCAAGGTATGAATCACGGAATTGACTACCCTCCCATCCTTTCTGCGTACCAGCGCCAGCTCCCTTGAACCATTCTCAATACTGTAAATACGCTTACCGTCCGGAATTGTGGTCAGAAGCCAGCCTAACAGTGTGGTTTTTCCGGAGCTTGTGGCTCCCGCCACACACACAGAGATTCCATACCGGATGCACTCCGATAAAAAATCCAGCATCTGACTGGTTGCCGTTCCTCCCTTTATAAAGTCCTGTTTCTTCATGCTCTGGGGATTCACAATTCGGATCGAGGCTGCCACCCCGACATCCTCATCAACAAGAGGTGTCTTCAGTACAGCAATACGGATATTTTTACTTAAATGTCCCAGAACGCTTGGACTCGCATCATCCAGCACCATCCCAGACACATGCAACATACGCCGAATGACATTGATGGCATGTTCGGGGCTTTCAAAATGCTCTTTCAATTTTTCTGTCACTCCACCAGAATACTGGACCTCCACATCATCCCAGGCATTTACATCGATCTCCTCGATTTCTTCCCCGTAGATGTACTTTGTGAGAAAACCGAACTCTGCCATTTCTGAATAAATCGCATCAATCAGCTCATCCGTGGTTTTTCCCGGTACTTGTATACGGTTATCCTGAATATACTTCCCGGCAAATCGGCGGATCTGTGCTTTTATTTCTTCGTTTCCATCTCCGGTTACCAGATTACTGTATTCTTTGGAAAGATACGCCTGTATCTCCTGCAGCACGGACTGAAAGTCACGCCCTTCATCCTCTGATGCAAAAAACAGGTCATGGGTACGGAGAGAACGACCTCCCGTTTTTTGAGTACACAAAGGAGCCTCTATATCCTCCTCTTCTGACCAGATATCCTCCTTTCCATGCATCTGTCCTTCACAAGCCTGTTCCGACAGGCTATCATTTTGAAAGTTTTCTTCTGTCCCCTCCCCTCCATCCAAGCCATCCAAAGAAGCCTCCGTTTCCATGATCTCCTCCGGAAGATGTCCAGAATCCTGTCGTGTTTCTTCCCGAACAGCTTCGGGAAAACCCGCAGAAAACGCGGCTTTGCTGCGTCTTTCCCCTAACATCCGAACACCTCCTTTGTGATTGCTTCCATGTTTTTTCTAAACCCCTTACTGTCCTTTAGTACCAGTTCTTTCAGAAGGTTCCCTTCCAGAACCTGTGCCTTTACTTCCTCGGAATGAGGGATCTGGAATGCCACATTGCCGAGCACCCGTTCAATGTGTTCGCTGGCCTCATTGGGATATACATTGCTCGCCACTTTATACTGCTTTTCTGCATCCCACTGACTGTCCTTAAGAAGCGGAAGCTGACTGGAAAGATAACTGATGGATTTCAGATCACAGTTTACCAGCCGCAGCACTGCATCCGCCTCCATCAAGGCAATGGCCGAAAGAATGTCATTGGCAATACAGCTTCCACAATCAACGATGATATAGGGAGCGATCTTTCTTAAACACTGCAGTAATTCCTCTGCCTGTGTCCGCTCGTAAGGTGGATATGTGTATTCATTTTCCCCCTTCCTCATTCCAAGGATTGTTAGATGGCGTATTTTTTTATGAGTAATACAGTTATGGCGTACCAACGATTCCGACACATGGGTTGCTGCCAGAACACTCCCCAGAGAATGCTCCTCTTCCAGGTCTCCAGGAGGACAGATACAGGGAAGCATCGGTGTATTCATATCACACAGAAGGAGAGCCACATCCTTCTTCTGCATGGCAAGGCGCGCCGCCAGCTTCACTGCTGTCGTGGTTTTACCAGATCCAGGACTTCCCCAGACTGCCAGCATTTGATTCTCATTTTCCGGTTCCCAGTCAGGAGAGCTGTCCCCGGCTCCCCTGCTGAAAATACTGTTTTTCAGAAAATTCAAGGCTTACTCCACCTCGCTTTCCTCTGTTTCGCCCTGTTCGGACTCCTCCTGCTCCTCTGCTTTGGTTTCCTCTGGCTCCTTATCAGAATGATCCGGCGCCTCGTTTTCTTCCGCTTCTCCTTCCATATCTTCTGGAGGATACAGTTCCGTTAATATCTGGTTTTGCGCTTCCAAAAACTGCCCTGCACTCTTTTCATCCCCACGATACACCAGAGACAAATGCAGTTTTCCATCTGCCTCCAGCTCTGCCAGAACCATTGACTGCTCTGGCGTTACCAGCAAGGTAACGGTTCCAGGCAGCTCACGATCCGCTCCATCTTCCAGTTCTTCTCCCGTATTTGCATCATATCCGCTGTTTGCAGTCACAGCAATGACCTCCACATACTGAAGCTCCGCAGGAATTACCGTTTTTCCCTGCTTTCTATAATCTGGAGCTATAACTGACACAATATCGCCGCTCTTTAGCTTTCCGGACAATCCATTGGCAAATGCCTTAACCGTAACAGAGATTGCCTGCTTTTCTCCTGTCAGATGATAGAGATAGGCATTTTCTGCCGCCGGCTCTTCTGCAATCTTGGATGTCAGGATGTAATCTCCTGGCGCCAAATCTGCAGATGCAAATGCCCCAACCACAGTATCCGAATGTTTTACTACATCATCTGGCAGGTTATAACTGCCAACCTCTATGGTCTTTACCATGTCAGAAGTAATTTCTTCTCCCACTGAAATTGGTTTTACTACACGTACAATTTCCGTCTTTTCACTCATAGCCTTATTAAACAATGGTGTAACTGCAAAGCAGATGATTAAAGACAGCACGATGCAAAGCACACCAAGTACAGTCCTGTTTTTCAAAAATCGCATTTCATCTCCTCCAACTCTTTTCCTTATTTTGGTTCCTTTTTAACCAGTGTTCCACTGACTGCTGTCTACCTATTTTCTGTTGTGGTATATGATGGCCGCAATCATTGTAAGCGGCACTGCAACACAAACCATGATCCATAATTTCTTCTTCATATCATCCATCCTCCTAATCTCATACAATAAACGGCTGCCGCTCCTCCTGCCAGAAACGGTCCCACAGGAAATGCTTCTTTATCTCGTTTTCCCTTGAACCGATTCCACAGGCAGACCATACAACCATACATCACAAATCCTGTCAGTCCTAAACAGGAAGCAGTCAGGCTTGCAGGAAGTCCCAGTACCAAGCCGGTTGCTCCTGCCAGCTTGATATCACCGCCGCCAATTCCACCTTCCCTCTTGCAAAATAATGCAACTATGAGGTATGGCACTGCCCCTAAAGCTCCAAACAGCTGTCTGGGTGCAAAGTTCAGAAAGGAAAGCAGGGCAATCCCTGCCTGGAATCGGTCCGGAATAATCCGGTACCGAAGATCCCAGGCAGAAACCGCAATAAGCAGCGAGAAAAAAAACACTGCCTGTACTGCCTGAAGCAGCGATATCCTGATCTCCATATCAACCGCTATAATCAAACATTTCCTGCACCCTGCGTACCAGTGTAGGAAGTACGGTATCATTAAACAGTGCATAAAGACCTGCCAGAAGCAGTGCTCCCAGCACAACTGCGATCAGGATCTTAATGACTGTGTCCACATATCCCTCACCAGATGTATCCTGAAGCTTGTTTTTTACGTTCCACATATGCATAACCATTGCATTTCGATAATTTACCAGCTGTCTTTTAATATTCTTCATTTGATCTCCTCCATTGATTTTCTGTTTTTGTTCTCTGTACCCCTTAAATCAGACCATGTTCTGCCCTGGATTTTGAGGGGGTGCTGTCTGTAAGGTAGATGCCTGTGCCATGGACAGTGCCTCTCCATACGCTCCCAATACCGCTTGTTTCAGCTCGTTGCGGAATTCCTCCGTCACAGGAAAACAGATATCCTTGTATCCATCCTGTGTTTTCCGACTGGGCATAGACATAAAAAGCCCATCCTTACCTCCCTCGACGATTTTGATTCCCCGGACGGCAAAACACCCGGCGATTGTGGCGGATGCATAGGCTCTGATCCCGCCCTGTACTCCTGGTGGATACATAGATGTAATCCGAACGTCTAAATCTGGCATACTGATTCTTCCTCCTTTGTTTTTTTCTGCTCATAAACCGTTCCTTTCTGGATCTATTTCAGTCAAACAGGCAGCCAAAACTGCCTGCTAAAACTGCATGGTGTGTATGAATTCCTCCGCCGGTTGCGACTCTGTAAAATCAATTCTCTTAAAGTCATAGCGATCCACATAAAAAAAGGAACTCCCTGTTTCATCATAGAGTTCCAGCACATCACTAATGGATAGCCCATGACCTGTATAACCGGACGGCGGATGATACCGGAATTTATCATAGAGTTCTTCCAGGTCATTGGTGTCAGATGCCCCTTCATAGACTTTGATATAAAAATCCGGCTTGGGGGAGCCATATTGCTGCTCCATCTGGGAAAGTGCAAGGAACTTCATATGCACATCCACATCTCCTCTCAGTTGCCAGATGCGTACATCTTTTAACCCCTTTGCCGATTCCATATCTTCCTGACTATTTGCCAACCGGTCGTAGATCCCGTCCTGCCACTGAATTTTTTGGATATTCCTCTGCTTACGCAGGAAGCTTTCTAATGCTTCATTCTGAAACATGGGATCCACTACTGCACATCCTTCCGTCACACGACCTACCCGGTTCCCATAATACCGGATCACTCCATTTTCAATCTGAATCTGCTTCATTTCCCTTCCCTCATTTCTAAATCATCTCCATCCCCCCGTCCTTCTGTGCCTGTTGAAACTGTTCCAGACTCTGCACATCAGGAAAGATCATCCTTCCCTCTAACATTTCCAGTACGGCAAAATCATCCCTGTCGCAGATCAAAATCCGATACTGGTAGTCCTTCTGCATCATTACATAGCTCCATACTTCCTCTGGATTTGCCAGCCATACCCCTGACGCATAGCGTCCATCCGGCAGAAAACTGTATCCAGAATATTCTGGGGAATGTCCATGTAAATCCAGCGCCCCAAATGGACGGATCTGGGAGAGCTGGAGCCGTTCCTTTTCCCCCAACAGTTCTGGTAGCAGCACACCAACCACATCCCTGTTCCAGCAGTGCCATGCCTCCCCAGTAGATAAAGAAACCAAATGGGCAATGGAATGTCTGGGATTTTCTGTTTTCTGGATATTCGTACAGAAAAAAAGCTGCCCCGTGTAATGCTCTGGTAATACCTTTGAGGGAAGAACCACCACCCGGTTCTGGATAGATATCTCCTTTTCTGTCTGCATACAATCCTTTTCTGTGAATTCCTGCATGATCTTACCCCTCCTTTTTCTGCAGCAGTCTACTCAGTTCTCCGATCAGATCCAGTCGGAGACTATCTGGCATAAACTGAAATGCAGTACGGACATATGCCTCCACTGCCTCCGGAGACTGATCTCCCACCTCGATAACCTCTACCTTCCGGACTGTAATTTTTCCACCCGCCATTCCCAGACAAACAATATCCCCATACTCCAGCTTTGCCGCTTCCCTCATAGATTTTGGAATCAAGACACGTCCCTTTCCATCCACTAAACGATACATCGGTTTACTCATCTGGTCCTTTTCTCCTTTCCCATCAATGCCTCCACTTCATTGGGTTCAATCCCCAGCTCATCGAACACCTTCAGATAGGGTTTGCAAACCGTCTGTACCGGAGCCTCAATACCAATCAGAATCACTCCGGGGACTGTTTCTATCATCAAATCACAATCAAGCGGAATCCCAGCCGTCAGTAACAGTTCACTAGGCACAGAAAGGACACCGTTTTCCTTTTTTTGCACCATTGTTTTTCTCTTGTTTTCTGTTCTCATAGCACCTCTCTTTCCGGACAGATTTCTTCCCGGATTTCGTAATGATCCGTTTCTCCATCTCCCCACATTCCAAATAGATCCAGCTGTCTTGGTTTTAACCGCTCCCTCTCACCAGGATCATAATTGGTAATAATGACCTCTGGAAACTCACAACCTTCCTCATACCTCTGAGCCAGGTTATTGATGCGCGTAACGGCTGTAATAAAATATCCTGCATACAGTTCCCGGATGAAATCGCAGTCATTGTAGCTGACCATCCACTTCCCCCTGCTCCCTGTCAGAGTGTCTCGGAGCCGTTTGTGATCCTCTTTTCGGAATACCACTGCATAATGACCTTCCGTCTCATAATAGGGCGGATCGCAATAAAAAAAGGCACTATCCCGGTCATACTGCCGAATCAGTGCCTCAAAGTCTTTATTTTCTATTACGGTATCTGCCAGCCTGCGAGATGCCTGCCAAATGGTGTCAAAGCAGTTCCGCACATCAAACGGACGGCAACTATAGGATGTACAACCACTTCCATAGCTGTACCGGATCAATTTAAAAAATGCAGCCGCCCGTTTTACATCAGTTACCTCTGCATTTTCCAGCAGGATTTTTTTCACTTCCTCATAATCCGGCGGCAGCAAATACTTCTCTGCAAGTTCCAACTCCTCAATTAAAAATCGGGTATCCGGTTCCTGCTTTTCAATAAATTTACGGATTACTGTAAATTCATCCCTACTGTTTAACGGAAGAAATCCGAGTTCCTTAAGGAATGCCCCCGTGCGGTTCTTAACACAATAAAACAGGTTTGCCAGATTTGAGTTATAGTCATTATAAACCTCCATACACCGGTCATCTGGTGGTTTTCCAAACAGTACCCAACCACCTCCGCCAAACACTTCAATGTAACGATCAAAGTTTGCCGGAAACATTGTGTAAATCAGGCTGCGGAGTGCTTTCTTTCCGCCAACCCATGAAATAAAACTGTTGATTCTGCATCCCTCCTAACATCCACAATACTCATGAAACATATAACTGAGTCCTACGCAAATACCGGTGACATCCCAGGTTCAAAATCCAGCTCCTCTGCCTGTTCTACTGCTTTTTCCAGTCTTTGGGCCTCCCTATCAAATCGGTAAACAAAATTCCCCAGCCTTTCCTGTGGATCCACGGCTTCCGCATTTACTGCCTCTACCATCGCATTCAGTTCTCTTACGCTCATATTCTCTGTTTCTTTTAGAATAATCGTTTCATGAATCGATGACGGAATCACGATTAAATCTGATCCCAGCTTTTCTGCAATAAGAGACATTACTTCTTCATCACACATATAAACCGCCCCATTGACCTGATTTGAATTCGTCAAAACATACATCATTGCATTGGGATCCACATCCTCTAAATGTTCCAAACTACCGGCCTTTACATCTCCCGATTCGTCAAAACACATTTTTGCCAACATATCCTGTAAATCCAAAAAACAAGGAGGATTGCTCTGCTTCATGTTTTCCCAGGCATCCTGCTTTAATTGCTCCTCGCTGACTCCCAGCCACTTCAGCCTGTCATAATTGATAATGGCACTTCCGTCCTTTTCTCCGTCCACCAAAACATGAAATCCATAAACCAGTGCCAGATCCTCACATATTTCATGAGGACAATCTGCAAGAAAATCAACATTTTCCTGTGCATTTCGGACATAGACGGTCAGCCCCTTCTTTATGGTTTCATAATCCCATTCTTTACTGGAAATGCCATCTATGGTTATTGCCGTTTCCTGACACTTCTGATAATCCCGAGCGATGGTCCGCCACACATCTTCAAGCTTCTTTCCGTTCTCAAGCTCCTGATAATAGGATTCCAGATATAAAAGCGGGATGGAGGTGTAGCTTGGACTACCTGACAGATATACTCCCTGTAATTTGATATTGTTATTCTTTAACACCTCCTTGATTTCCACTTTTCTCTCCTGAAAAGAGTCCGGAAAAAATCGTTTTAAATTCTCTTTCGTTAATCTCAAAAACTCTTCATAAGTCATTTTCTATTCTCCTCTACACCTTATTCATATCGTTTTCCATCTCATAAGCCGTCAGACGAGTACCTTCCTTGCATACTATTCAAAAAATACAGCTCTCCTTCCATGGTATTAAACTATCGAAAGATATAAAATTCTCTATCATAATGCTCCAAAAACAATCCCTCCTTTCTGAATGTCAGGTTCCTGCTCTTCTCCTTTCAAACCTTCTTCTGTAACCAGAAAGAATTCATCTCCACTGTTCCAAAAACTGACATACAGTTCTCCCTCTGAAATTTTGATTTCCCTCTGTTCAAACCCCTCTCCCCATCCATCGCTTTCCTGCCCTTCCCAGTACTCCTTCACTGCTTCAATCTCTCTTTCAGAAAGCTGGTTATAGCTTTCTACTTCCAGCACTCCCCACAATTCCCCCTGCCAGACTTCCACAGTAGGCTTCATGCTATAAATCTTTTCTTCTAATTCTGGAATATCCAAATAAACCGCCAGTCCTCTGTCTCCTTCTTCCGGAAGGCACTCCTTTGCAATCTGTTCCAGAATTTCCGTCTCATAGCTGCACAACTCAGCTGGAAATACCTCCTCACTGCATTCCTCCAACTCTATCCAGTCATCCTTTGCATATATGATAGCTGTCAAAGGGCTAAAAAGCCGAAGCACAGAACGCTCTGTTGTTTTTTCACTGCTGCTGTCCAATTCTGCTCCTGTCAATCCTTCTTTCCTCCTCTCGTAAAAATCTGCTTCCATGCCTACGAATCACACAGGCCGTCATAATCCATTCAAATGCCCGGTCGCTGACCAGATCTGGATCTATAAGTTCTGATAAACGGATATGCCTGCTTCCCTGATATAGGTCCCTTGCCATATGAAACAAGACATAGCCATCCAAATCAACACCATGGATATGGATTCTGGCAAAATGAATTCCCTCCTGGTCAATCACCTCTAATGCTCTGCTCCACAAAAATCGATCTGCGGAAAGAAGATAAACCGCAGAACAGGTCGCTGCTTCTTCAATGGCTCTGCTGCACTTCTCTCCCATAGCCAGAAACCGTTCTCTATGACCGTTTTGAAAAAAGCACGGATTTCTTCTCCCTGTCAGACGACACACGCGGTTTACAAAGGTGCTGACAGCCACTTCCTCTGCCAACACCTCCAGAAGCTCATAAAACGGGACACAATCGGTCACATGGCTTTCACACAGGCTGCGCTGATTTTCTAGACAACCAGAAAGGTGACTGATAACCATTCCGCTTCTTCTTGGACGAAATCCCGGTATGTGCTGCATTTCCTGCTCCACTCCAGCATAAGTTGTATCACTCATAAATCGAATCATTGTATTCCTCCTTTATTTTCACCTGTTTTTAAACACCAAAAAGACAATCACACTTTGCTAAATAAAGCATGATTGCCTTTTAAGTTCCTACTATAATTTCAGCTACAAAATCACAAATCTATGGCATTCTCTTAAAAATACCCCTCCTTCCCCATCAGCCATATGTTAACTGTCCACTTTATTCTACTTTCAAGTATATAAGCTCCTCCAAAATCTCTACAAAAACTTTAAAGTCAGTGATTACATAATTGTAAGCACTGACTTCCTTGATATAATATTTAATATTTAAAACCAAAGAATCTATGTGTATCTTTATACTCCCTGTCGAATTCAGCAACAACCGTTCCTTGGCTCTTCAAAAATTCTAAATCCTTTTCATCTAGTTCTGATTTGTTTATTGTAATAAAATATTGACCTGTACCCTTTCTTTTTAAATACTCATCTACATATTTTATTACTTTTGCTTTAGCGTCTGGATTTGGTTTACAATAAGAACCATCATGTATAAGAAATTGACATCCCGCATTTAAATCTATTCTATTCAAGAAAAGAGCTAAATCGAACATATTAATTTTCATATACAAACGTCCATGTGAGTTTTCATCTGCAATCTGACATGTAATTTTCACTCTACCCGTAGCAGAGCTTTTTTTAACATCATTCTCATAATTATAAGTTAAATCACCAGATTCATCATAAGCCGTTTCAGTCAATGTTTTAAAATGGGTTTCAATATTTATTATATTATCTTCGTACTGATTATAATCCTTCTCATATTCAAATGTTTTTTCTAATATCTCCTTTCCTTTTGCATTTAATTCTTTTGTCAATTTATTGATCTCATTATACTTATCAATTTTCATTTTAATATCTGCTAGTTTTTGGTATTCTACATTTAATTGTTCATTAATATTATGTATATCATCCACTAGCTGTGTGTTCTGAAATATTTTGGTGCTCTCCGAAATTATTTTTTGCAAACCTTTTTTTTCATTTTGTAATTTTTCAAGTTCTCCTTCAAGCTTTTCTATCCGATTTTTAAAATAATCCCCTCTATTTTCAAGCATATAAGAAAAAAACATTTCCATCTCTTCATAGTTTTTCTTCAACTCTTCCGGAAAATATTTCAATATCTGCTCATAATATATCTGCAAATTTACTAATTCACACATTTTTTGGTGTCGCTGTTCCAAACCCTCAACATTTTGCTCGAACTGTTTTTTACTGTATTCTTTCTTAAAAATTTGTGATTCTACTTTTTTTAATTCTTTTTTTGCTAAAATATATTTTTCTTCATCATAATCAATCTTATCACTTACATTGACAGAATCTAACATATTTTTCATTCTATTTATTTCTGATTCTAATTTAATTTTGTCACTTTTTAACTTAGTAATGTCTTTGGCTAATGTTTTTATAATTTTAATTTCTGTTTGTAATGAAGCCTGTTCATTTTTCAGCTTATTTATTTCCGTCTCATAATAGATTGGTAATAGTGATAAAAAATCTAAACATTGACTGTTCTTAATAGCCTTACGTTTACTTAAGGTAATATCACTAAACCCTTGCTTTTCATCTCGAATCAGATATTCTCGTATTGTCTGAAGTGAGGGAGCCTCTTCGTAATTTAAATTGCCAAAAACATAATCTTGTACTTTTATACGATAACTTTCCAGATCATACATATTCCATCCCTTTAAATCCAATGCTACATTTTCGGAAATGTACCCATTCTCGTCATCGATTATTTGCCTTGCCAAATATAGTACCTTACCATTAACTTCAATTTTTAGCACTAATAAAATATCTCTTTGGGCCAGTTCTTCTTTGTGTTGAAAATCCTCTGGCATTTTCGCTCCTAACAGCATTCGAATAGCATCAACCATTGCCGTTTTTCCTACACCATTAGAATCTTTTTTTGCGACACCTAATATTACATTCAATCCGGACGTATTAAATACGTATTTTCTAATAATCTCTTTTTCTTTTAATGAAATAACATAAAGTTCTTTCAAAATCATATCATTCCACCACCAATTTGATTTTTTTATTTTCAATGTCAATTTTACCTATCCCAAAAAGAAAAAGTATCGCTAAGTAAATACTTGTTTCAATATTTACACTCATTTCTGTAAAGAACTTTTTTTCATATAACTCTACTATCTTACCAAACTCTTTTTCGCTACCCTTTAGCAGCTCAATAATATTCTTAGAAATATACAAAATATTTTCTTCTATTGATGAATATTTATTAATTTTAAAATAGTCCATTATTCCTCCTGAATTGAATCATTAAAAATATCACATTCATAAATTGACCAGTATACTAATATTTTAAAATATGTCTTTAATTTTGTATTAGAATAATTTAATTCATCTTTATAGATCTGAAATATATTTTCTACAATTAGTTCTATTATTTCATTTCCATCTATAGCCTTTTTCCACACTTTGTTATATTCAGAAATGACTATATTAGGAATACTTTCACGTTCTATTTGTGTCAAAAGTGTACTTTCCATAATCTCATCAATTACAGGAAAATATCTGCATAAGGAATGATATTGTTTCTCAACACTTTTATTACATTTCATATTTGAAAATTTTTCAAATACATCTTTCGGGTCTATATTAATATCTTCCATTCCGCTATGCTTCAATTTCTCATGAAATTTCATCATAAATCTTCGAAACTCATCTTCATCTAAATCTTCATCCTCTACATATACATTTGAATCCTGTTTAAACCTATCAAGATTAATTTCCATTTCACCAGGAACCGCTCTCCGACCATCTATTCCTCCAATCGCCCAGCATTCTTCATCTTTGAGCCATTTATAGGATATTAACTTTCCTTTTTTAGTATCCATATCTAATTCGCCTATTATAAATGTAACTGTTGCATAATTATCTACTCTACCGCTTCCACACTGATATGTTGGAATTGTCCTACCTCCACTTAAGTCATAATCATATGCTCCCTTGTGCAAATGACCACACAAATAAAAATCAATATTAAAATCATTAAAATTATTCCATATCTTTTTCTGAATACCATTCATAAAACACGAAATAGGATGATGGCCAATCGCTATGTTAATACAATTCTCTTGATCTTTAAGCTGCTTTATTTCATTATAAAATGAATCTATTTCCAAAATTAGTTTTCCATCATCTTCATCTGTTCCTGCTGTAAATGCAGTATTCATTAAAAAGATATTATACTTTTCCTTTTTTACGAGACGATATATGTAGTTACTGTTTTCACCCTTTACTTTATTATAAAACGTCATATATTTTTTGAAATCTTTTTGTAACTGTTCTATTGTTTCTTTTTCGAATTTAAACTGCTCTGTTCTCATCCCATTTAACAAAACACTTCTCATCTGGGTTCTTTTTAAATCATGATTTCCTGGCACTATAAACAATTCATCAATACTTACACCAGAAACATCTACTAAAGATTCAATAAATTTTTTCAAATTTGCATCGTATCCACCACCTTGATACGCCAAATCTCCCGAAAGCACAACAAAATCCACTTTATTTTTTTCGAACACTTCTTTCATTTTATCAATGATGCTGTCTCTCATTCTCTTAATTTCATAACTTTCACCATCAGAAAAATGTACATCTGATAAATGTAACCATCTCAATGTATCCATACCGCCCTCCAAAAATATTTCTAAATCACATTATAATATTCTTTTACTGCTTTGAATACATTTTTCAACAAATTATTTTCAGATGTTTTTCATATTAAAAAGTATTACTAATTTAAGACCCTGTCAAATGTAACATTAACAGTTCAGCCCTAAATCTACAATATGAATATAGATTCCACAGGTTTGCTTTTACTGGGAAATCCTTTCTATATATAAATCTAGTTGTAAATGGAATCTGGTGACAGTCGCACCAATCCTGTATTTGCTTCATCCGTATGGATTCCCCCGCATCGATTCTGTTTACTAAGCATTGTCTCTTAAAATCATCTACTTCAGCTCTAAAAAATAAGTAAAACAGTACATTATAATATCTGAGCACTACAATCCCATCTGCTGTTTTTCCCTTTGACCTCATACACACTTTCACCTCTCGCTGTATATTCAGTTCTGTTTATCTACATATTTTAACTCTATACACCTTATACCCACTCAATGATAAGGGGTTAATATTCCTACGAGGATCAGAACGACCTCAATAACTCCAACGCCATCTTCTTCCATAAGAAATTTCTTCAACTGCATACATACACCTCCCATATTCCTTCTGGATCTTCCCATTCCTGCCGCAGGCATTTTCCACCATGCAGCTAAAACAGAAAGGATCTTTTTTTCAGTCTCTACAGTGACAAAAATGCCGGTGCCACCACCATGACCATCACAACTCCCAGCATGAGAAACATCGGGATCAGAAGCTTTGTGGACGCCTCCTCGCCTTTTCGGAGCGCAAGTTCTTTTCTCTGACGGAATGCCGTCTCCATCTCCTCCTCGAGAAGCCGCCTCAGATCTTTTCCTCCCGTACTCACACTGTTTCCGAGCAGGGACGCAAATTTTATATAGCATCCCAGACCGATCCGCCGTCCAAACTCCCCGTATGCCCGGATCTCAGGTGTCCCGGTCTCCATCTGGTTCAAGGCAGTTCTCATCTCCCGATATACCGGATGGATAAGCACTGTATTTTTGCTCTCTGCATCCACGACCTGCTTTTTCCATGCCTGGCGGACCGGATAACCGGCCCCGGTCAGGACCACAAAGTCCGACAGCAGCTCCGGATAGTCCAGGATCATCCGGTCTTCCCACTGCTTTTTCGCTTCCTTTGCGTCACTCTTTTCCTTCAGGAATAGACATAGCGCCGCAGCGATCCCCAGAAAGATCAGTCCGCCGTTTCCGCATCCATCTGCCGACCGATAATGGAGAGTTCTCCCGTCAAAAGTTTCTGGAAGCACCACCTGTCCTGTCTCCAGATCTTTCTCCGCAAGCTTCCCCAAAAACGCGGAAAATGTTTCTCTCAACGTCTCGGTCTCTGGAAACACCGTCACAGGAATCTCCACCCAGGTAACCGAAGATCCGTTCATAAGTCCTGCCCGCAGAGTCACCGTTTTCCCGCTCTCAGGCATCTCAGATCCGATCAGTCCCATATTGCTCACGGTCTCGGGGTCCCCGGACTCCCATTCAACAGAAAGTCCATACTTTACGAGGGTCCTGGTAAGGTTCAGGTCACTCTGTACCTTCGAAAGAGACGAATTTCCCCCTAATATCTCCCCCTTCAGGTACTCCATGATCCCCGGAAGTTCTTTCTGAACCTCCGCGTCTGACATTTTCCTCTCAGGAACCGTGACTTTCACCTGTTCCTCCCCGTTTTCCAGACCTTCCACCAGAAGCTCATACTGCCGATCCCCGCCGCCATACTCATTTCGGGCGAGAACCCCGTCACGGACAGGATCCCCTATTTCTCCTACCGCCTCCGATAACCCGTAAAGCACAAAACCAGAGAGCACACATGCCGCATACTTTCCATACTCGTTTCCGTACTCGTTCAACCTGCCTCTTCGCGTTTTTTCTCTCATACTTCGATCTCCAGGAAATAATCAGCCAGCCAGCATGAAGCGAGATAGACTGCAAGGCAGACCGTCATCAGCATCCGTCCGATCAGCGTTGTATACAGAATCCCAAAGAACCCCGGTGACGTCAGCTCAATGTAGATTACGATCAAGACGGGAATCCCACTCATGATCCTTTGCTCCATGCGTTTTGATGCCGTTGCCGTCAGGATCTCCTCCTGGATCCGGATCTTTTCCCCGATGATCTCTGCGGTCCTGGTGATGATCCGCATCAGTTCTCCGCCGCTTTTTCTCGCCGCAAGAAACACGTCCGCAAAATTTTTCACATCGTCCAGGCCGCTTCTCGCCGCAAAGTCCCCCAAAGCATCCTCAAATGTCAGATTCATCCGGACCTTTCGCAGGATCAGCCGGATCTCCTTCGCGATCATGGAATCGCTCCCGTGAATCTCCTCCATCTCCTTTAAGCTCACCGCAAACGCATTCTCCACCGAATACCCCGCATTCAGCCCTGATGCCACTGCGAGGATCGCGTCCTTAAACTCTCCCCGCAGTTTTTCCATCCGCCTCTGCTTCAGCTTTTTCTTTAAGGCCAGCGGAAACAGGATCCCCGCCGGAAAAATAAGCAAAATCAAAAGAAAACTCCGGTAAAACACATAGTCCAGCGCCGCTGCCAAAAGAATTCCTTCTGCCCCGTAAAGCACCCACTCCCTTCGGCTCAGCGTATACGTCTCATACTCGATACCCTGCAAGTCTGAGTTTTTCCCGGTGCTTAAGCGTTCCGATCTGCTCAAGACTTCCTTCCACTTTCCCTGTATTTCCGAAACCGTCTCCTGCTTTTTCCGCTTCACGGAAGGTAAACAGGGGATTGAGGATGATCTCGCCGTTTTCAAATCTGTCCACCTCCTCGATCGCCGTTACTTTTCTCGTCTTGTCCCGCATTCTTGACACATGGACCATAATGTCCACCGCCGACGCGATCTGGCTCCGGATCGCCGCCAGCGGCAGATCAGCTGCCATCAGCACCATAGTCTCAAGCCTGGACAGCATATCCTTCACACTGTTGGCATGTCCGCTGGAAAAGCCGCCGTCATGTCCTGTGTTGAGGCTCTGTAAAAGGTCCAGCGCCTCTTTTCCACGTACTTCACCGATAATCAACCTGTCCGGCCGCATACGAAGGGCCGCCCGGATCAGCTCCCCGATCCCAATAGCCCCGGCACCTTCCGCATTGGCTTCCCTCGTCTCCATCCGCACCAGGTTTTCGATGTGGTTTAACTGCAGCTCCGCTGCGTCCTCGATCGTGATCACGCGCTCACCGGGCGGGATAAACTCTGAGAGTGCATTCAAAAAGGTCGTTTTTCCCGCTCCGGTTCCGCCGCTGACGAAAATGTTGTACCGCGCAGCTACAAGTGTTTTTAAGAGGTCCGCGGCTTCCGGGGAAATACTTCCATAATCCAAAAGGCGTTCCATCGTCATTGGCTCCGGAAATTTCCGGATCGTCAAAATCGGACCGTTTAACGCTATCGGCTCCAACACCACATGAACTCGGGATCCGTCTGAAAGCCTGGCGTCCGCCAGCGGCATCGACGTGTTGACGATACGGTTCACACTGCTGACGATCTGCTGGATCAGATCTTCCAACTGCTCCCTGGATTCGAAAGACTTTTCCCACCGCCCGATCTTTCCCCCTGTCTCTACGAATACCTGGTCCGGCCCGTTCACCATGATCTCCGTCACCCTCGGATCGTCCACCAGCTCCTGCAGGATATCCAGACGTCTGAACGAATCAAAGAGTTCCCGGTGAAGCTTTAGGCGCTCCCCAAGTGTCTGCGGGAATTCCTCCGGCTGTTCCTCCATACAGACATCCATCCTCCGATCGATAAGCTCCGCGATCTCCTCGTCCGACATCTGCCGGTCATATGTCATCTCTGCCAGGATCTGCGCCCGCAGCATCTGTTTCAGCTGTCCCATAAGTTCCTCTGTCCTTTCAGCAGACTCCTCACAAAATCACCCATATCCCCCCACAGAAGTTCCTGGGGAAAATGCTCCATTCTTCTCCCGCCGGTCACCATCGGCACATGGATCTTCTGGATCTTTTCCATGACCGCGCCGTTTCCCACTGCCTCCAGGTATTCCTCAAACTCCCGCATTTTTTCTGCAGAAAACGGGTCCTCCCGGATCGGCGTGTAGATCACCTGGCATTTTTCCAGTAACGGCAGCGCATCCCGCCCGTAATCCCCCACATCGAGAACCAGCGTCGTATAATTTCCTTCCTGCAGGATCCGTTCCAAAAGATCCGCCATCTCCTGCACCGACAGCTGCGTATAGTCCTGTGGAATGCGGATCGGCGGGATCCACGCCATGTCCCCCAGATAATAGACGATGGAATTCAGCCGGACCACATGAAAACGGTCCTGTTTATAGTAGTAGATGAGGTCTGAAAGATCCCGTTTCCACCGCTCATTTAAGAGTCCTGTAAATCCTGTAAAGGTATCCAGTGTCACAAACAGGACCTTCTCCTCCTTAGCAAGGATCTGTCCGATTGCTAACGCCAGACATGTCTTCCCGCATCTTCCGATGGGCGAGTAGACACCGATGATCCGCCTGGACTGGTCAGTAGCTCCGGCAGTATTGGGCCGGATTCCCGGAATCTCACTGTAGACAGCCATCACCTCCCGGATAATATCGTCCCCGGATTGGAACTTATAGATCTCTTTTCCAGAATCCATCTGCTTCTCTGTCTCCTCAGACATATAGATCTTCTGGGCCGACGGGATTCCGGAAATATCCCCGGAATCCGTCCGTTCCCCCGAGAGCAGGACATCGATCTCATGCTTTTTTGCGTACTCTGCCAGCTTTTCCTTTGAAGTAAACACCTGGGCAATAAAAACTCCCTTTTCCTTTCGGTTTACATAATCAGACAACCGTTCCGCATACCTGGTATCCGCGTCATAAACCGCCATCATCTTTTTCATGTCTTCTCATTTCCTTTCCCCCGCCGGAATCAGACTCCGGCATACATTTGATCAGACCGCTACGCAGTCCTGTAAGATATGCGTTCCCGTCTCTTTACTGGATCAGCATAAACAGACAGTATCCCGCAAACAGATACGGCCCCAGCCGTAAAAGACCTTCTTTCTCAAAATACCCCGGATATTCCGTGAGCCGCCCTTTCATTCCCGTCTCCACCGCAAATCTGGCGGCCCGCTCCATGCGATACCAGAAAGTTCCCTGTTTGATCATCCGGTAAGACGCCGCTACAGCAGCAAAGACCATTCCAAGACCAATTACAAGCACGCCATCCCAGACTCCCAGAAATCCAGTGACTACTCCCATAAGCTTGATATCCCCCGCGCCGATGGTCCGGCACAGGAAAAACGGGTAAAAGACCGCGCATGTCCCCACAAACCGCAGGATAAATGATCCAACCTCGATAAACGCCAGAGTCACCAAAGGCTGCGCCCCCGACGACTTGTTGCTTTCTACAAAAGCAAGGACTATTCCAGCCGCGATCCCTGCTATGATCTGAATGTGAAAGATCTTTCCTTTCTTTCAGTCTGTCACCGCTGCGGACAGCAAAACTGCAAACAATACCACGATAAGATCACCTCCCGCACAGCCATCTTTTCCAATCACCTTCCCCGGAGAACAGAATTCTCCCGAAAGGATCAAAAAAGAGCCTTTTCCCAGTTACTGCAATTCAAAAATCAATACGTTAAACGGATTTCATGCCCTGAATCCGGGCATCCGGCGAAGCTGCCGGTCATACATCTGCTATCTAGAAATGAAGAACTCATTTCTGAATGTGCCCCTATTATCTCTGAATTTTGGCCGAAAGTCAATTTCAGTTTCGTAAAATCAAGGTGCCATTTTTCGTCAAATTTTACCAAAAAATATTATGTCACCCATCATTTTCCAGAAATGTTGAACAATTCATTGACGCAATTCAGGAAAAATGGTAAAATGCAATTAAGTTTAAATTTTTAAACCAAAACATTCCGGAAAGGAGAGAATTCATGATCTCAGAAAATCTTCTGGGCGATATCTTTGAAGAGTGCATTCCTTTATTTATTGCGCTCGGTGACCGAACAAGACTGACGATCCTGCAGTGTCTCTTTGAGACACAGACCACTGGTGAAGGACGGATCCCCGGCTTAAATGTCAACGAGATCACGGACCGGACAAGTCTCTCCCGTCCAGCTGTTTCTCACCATTTAAAGATTTTAAAAGATACCGGCCTGATCGATGTTTTAAGAAAAGGCGTGTGCAATTATTATTATCTCACAAACAAAAGCGCCATCGACAAGCTCGGTCGTCTGAAAGAAGAGCTTGAAAAATATCCGGAATCCTGAATATTCCGGGTGAATGATCCTCATACTACCAATTACAGAAACTTCTGGTTTTCTCCACAGACAGACGCGCCGCGATCCGGCAAAGCCTATCTGTGAACAAAATTCGGCAAAACAGCCTTCGGCCGCCTGAAACAGACTGCTGTTGGCACTATCCGTAAAGGAATTGGGGTATGATATTTATGTTTTTTTCGAAAAAAAATGCTTCCAAACAGGCTTACCGCCGGGAAACAAATGAACTGAAGCGCCAGATCGAGCTCAGCAAAACGGCGATCTTATCCGCCCAGAACCAGTTCGAACAGGTCGTTGACCCGACCTTAGTCGACTGCTATATCTATGAGCTGAACGCCGCGCAGCTCCGGTATCAGTTTCTTCTCCGCCGCCTGAAAAAACGGGAGCTTCAGGAGGTCTGATAACCATGCATACCTGGTACGAACAGGCTGTCTTTTACCATATTTATCCCCTTGGACTTTTGGGGGCAGAAAAAACAAACACGCTCACAGAGACCGCCCACCGGCTCACGGAGCTTGAGTCCTGGATCCCGCATATCAGCGACTTAAATGGCTCCGCGATCTACATCGGACCGCTCTTTGAGTCCTGCACCCACGGCTACGATACAAAAGATTTCCGTCTCGTGGACCGCAGACTTGGTTCCAACGAAGATTTTGCCCGTTTTGTGCGCCTCTGCCATGAAAACGGAATCCGCGTTGTGGTGGACGGCGTCTTCAACCATACCGGACGTGAGTTTTTCGCTTTCCAGGATATCCGCGAAAAGCGGGAAGCTTCCCCGTATAAGGACTGGTACCGCGGCGTAAACTTCGGCTGGGGAAGCCCTTTGGGTGACCCATTCGGCTACGAGGCCTGGCAGGGACATTTCGAGCTCCCCTGCTTAAATCTCTGGAACCCGGAGGTCCGCCAGTATCTGTTTGACTCGATCCAGTTCTGGGTCGACAACTTCAATATCGACGGGATCCGCCTGGACTGCGCGAACGTCCTGGATTTCGGGTTCATGAAAGAGCTCCGGGAAAAGACCTCCGCCATGAAACCTGATTTCTGGCTCATGGGCGAGGTGATCCACGGCGAATATAACCGCTGGGTGAACCCGGAAATGTTGCATTCCGTGACAAACTATGAGCTTCACAAGGCGCTCTACTCCGGTCACAATGACCACAACTACTTTGAGATTGCCCACAATGTGCGACGTCTGGAGGCGGTGGGAAGATCGCTTTACACCTTTGTGGACAACCACGACGAGGACCGGATCGCAAGTAAATTAAACAACCTGGCAAACCTGTTTCCGGTGTACCAGCTTCTCTTCACTCTCCCCGGAATTCCTTCTGTCTATTATGGAAGCGAGTGGGGAATTGAAGGAAAGCGTTCCAGAACATCCGATGAGGTCCTTCGCCCGGCACTCAACCTGTCTGACATGCTTGGAAAAGCTCCGGAGCTCGCGTCCCACATCGCGGCACTCGGAAAAATCCACACAGAAAATGACGCGTTTCACAACGGCTCCTACAAGGAACTTCTCCTCACGAACCGCCAGTATGCTTTCAGCCGGTCCGGGGAACATGGAACCGTGATCTCCGCTGTCAATAATGATGAACAGCCGGCATCCATCTCGATCCCGCTGCCATGCGCAGCCTCAGATGTTGTATCCCTGCTGCCCGGAGAGATCCCATTCTCCCTCGAAAACGGCAGACTTTCCGTCACGCTCCCGGCAAACGGCGGCGCGATCTTTAAACTTCAGGAGGTTTAAGTGATGACAAGAACAAAGAAAACCACAGCTCCTGCCAAAACAAAGGAGATCGGTCTCGGTTTCATCACCGAACTGGACCGGTATCTCTTCGGACAGGGGACCCATTATAAAATCTTCGAAAAACTTGGTGCACATCCAAAGACTTATAAGGGGAAAGCCGGAATGTATTTTGCCGTCTGGGCTCCCCACGCAAAGGCCGTCGGTGTTGTGGGCGATTTCAACGGCTGGGATCCGGACGCCGCACCGATGTCCCCGTTAGCTGACTCCGGAATCTACGAGGCGTTTATTCCCGGCGTCGGTCTCGGAGAACTCTATAAATTCGCGATCACCACACAGGAGGGAATGATCCTGTTCAAGGCTGACCCGTATGCGGTCCATGCGGAATTCCGTCCGGGAACCGCTTCTATCACAGAAGACATTAACGGCTTCAAATGGGATGACGCAGCCTGGATGGAGACAAGAAAAAAAGCTGATCCTGTGAAATCCCCGATGGCAATCTACGAGGTCCATCTCGGTTCCTGGCGCAAGAAAGACCGTCCACAGAAGGAAGGTTACTATACATATATGGAAGCTGCCCACGAGCTGGCTGATTATGTAAAGAAGATGGGCTACACCCACGTAGAACTCATGGGAATTGCGGAACATCCATACGACGGTTCCTGGGGCTATCAGGTTACCGGCTACTACGCGCCGACTTCCCGTTACGGCACTCCAAAAGAGTTCATGTACTTTGTGAACTACCTCCACAAAAAAGGGATCGGTATCATCCTTGACTGGGTTCCGGCCCACTTCCCGAAGGATGCCCACGGACTTGCCGACTTCGACGGTCAGCCGCTCTATGAATACGCAGATCCGCGAAAGGGCGAGCACCCGGACTGGGGCACAAAGGTCTTCGATTACAGCAAAAATGAGGTCAAAAACTTCTTGATCGCTAACGCCCTCTACTGGGTAGAGAACTTCCACGTTGACGGTCTCCGCGTAGATGCCGTTGCGTCCATGCTGTATCTGGATTACGGCCGCAGCGACGGAAACTGGGTTCCGAATAAGTACGGTGAAAACAAGAACCTCGAGGCTATCGAGTTCTTCCGCCACTTAAACAGCGTACTCACCGGGCATCTCACCGGTGCCATGATGATCGCCGAGGAGTCCACCGCATGGCCGGGTGTCACAAAACCGCCGGAAGAGGGAGGTCTCGGCTTCACCTTCAAGTGGAACATGGGCTGGATGCATGATTTCCTGGAGTACATGAAACTGGATCCATATTTCAGAAAATTCAACCACAATAAGATGACATTCGGCATCACCTACGCCACCAGTGAGAATTATATCCTGACGCTGTCCCACGACGAGGTCGTTCACCTGAAGTGTTCTATGATCAACAAAATGCCGGGCTTAAATGGCGACAAGTTTGCGAACCTGAAAGCCGGATACACCTTCATGATGGGGCATCCGGGAAAGAAGCTCCTGTTTATGGGCCAGGATTTCGGTCAGTATCATGAGTGGGATGAGAAAGTTTCCCTCGACTGGTATCTCGCCGACGAGCCTCTTCACAAAGACCTGCAGAAATATTACAGCGACCTGCTGCATGTATACCAGAAATATCCGGCACTGTGGCAGCTGGATTCCGACTGGAACGGTTTCCAGTGGATCAACGCCAACGACGGTGACCGCAGCATCTTCAGCTTTATCCGCCGTGACGAGACGGGCAAAAAGAACCTCTTATTTGTCATCAACTTCACGCCTGTTGCCCGTGATGATTACCGGGTAGGCGTTCCGAAATCCGGAACCTACTCCCTGATTCTGGATTCCGGGCATGGGCTCTACAAGCGCGGCGAGCATGCGTTCTCCGCCCGCTCCAAGAAGCGCGAGTGCGATGGCCAGCCATACTCCTTTGCGTATCCGCTGCCGGCATACGGGGCTGCGATCTTTAAATTCAACTAAAAATATATGTTTTGCAAGTAACATATCCGTCCTGGATCCACTAAAAACAGATTCAGGACGGATGTTCTGATTTTCACAAGCAGCACACCCAGATACATATTTCAGGAAATTTTGACGCATGCAGCTTTGTTGCAATTTCCCAAATAAAAAGGCACTGCCCGCCTCCCATTCTACTCAGAAACGGTAAGCGGACAGCACCCTAATCATCACCTATATTTCTTGCATTTACTGACCTTTATTTTCTCTTACACCACATTCTTCGTCGCCACAACATCAACTCCCGTTCCGGCAACGTCCTTCATGATCACATCCCCGATATGCACCGGGGCAGCAACCTCGACTGTCTTTAACGCTTTCACACAGTCAAAGATCTTTCCCTTCGGAATATCTTCCTTCGTCTTCACCGACACCATGTCGATACTTCCGCCGGATACCCGCACTGTGGAAGTCACGATCCTTGTCGGGTTTGTCACTTCTTTCCGTCCATAGATCTCGCCGCGCTTGCAGGTATTTCCCGTCACGCTTACGACATCACCGCCGTCCATCGTTACGACAAGAGGACAGCCCATCGGACAGCCGATACATGTTAATCTTCTTTCCTCCATCGTCTATGCCTCCTCGATTTTGACCGTGATCATCTCAAGATCCGGATATTTCAAAAGGTCTGCCTTTTTGAGTTTCAGTTCCTCCATCTCCCCCGGTGCCACGACCGGACGTTTTCTGTGGATCACACGCTCGTCACCGAAATACGCGCTCACATAGCAGTTCTTATAAACACCGCCCACGCGGAAACGGACGGTCAGCTCCTCATCCATTCTCGCCGGATCGATGGTTCCCGGAACTGTGTATCGCACGCCTTCGATCGGATTTAGGACGATCTCATGTCCGCCGGACGGACGGTTCTCGCCCTGTTTCACGTAGGCCGCCGCGTTCTTTCCGGCGATCGCAGCTTCCTCAGATACAAAATCCACGAGATCGTGGACATGAAGTACATTTCCGCAGGCGAAAACACCTTCAATATTTGTTTCAAGACTCTCATTGACCTTCGGTCCGGATGTCACCGGGTTCATGTCCACGCCCATTCCTCTGGATATCTCATTCTCCGGGATCAGTCCGACGGAGAGAAGCAGCGTATCACAGCTGTATTCCTCTTCCGTTCCGGGAATCGGCTTTCCTTTTCCGTCTACCTGGGCCAGTGTAATTCCTTCCAGTCTCTCTTTTCCCTTGATGTCCACAACGGTGTGGCTCAACTTTAACGGGATTCCATAATCATCGAGACACTGGACGATATTTCTCTTTAATCCGCCGGAATAAGGCATCAATTCCGCAACGACCTTGACTTCCGCGCCTTCAAGTGTCATACGTCTCGCCATGATGAGTCCAATATCTCCGGAACCTAAGATCACGACTTCGCGTCCCGGCATATATCCCTCAATGTTTACAAGTCTCTGGGCCGTACCTGCAGAGAAGATTCCCGCCGGTCGATATCCGGGAATATTTAAAGCGCCTCTCGACCGCTCTCTGCATCCCATTGCGAGGATCACTGCCTTCGCCCGGATCTCAAAGAGACCTTCCTCCCGGTTCATGGCCGTCACGATCTTCTCCTCACTGATATCCATAACCATAGTGTTCAGTTTATACTCGATATTTAATTCTTCTGCCTGTTTAATAAACCGTCCCGCGTACTCCGGACCCGTGAGTTCTTCCTTGAAGGTGTGGAGTCCAAAGCCGTTATGAATGCACTGGTTTAAAATTCCGCCTAACTCCCTGTCACGTTCCAGGATCAGAATACTCTCGATTCCGTTTTTTTTCGCGGAAACTGCAGCGGCAAGACCCGCCGGTCCGCCTCCGATGATCACAATATCATACGATTTCATGCTCTGACGCCTCCCTTTTATAACGAATCCTTATTGATTCCCTTGACGATCTGCGAGTTTCCGCCGGATTTTGTGATCTCAAACATGCTCTTATGGCATTCTCTCGCAAGGATCTCCATAGTTCTCGGGGAACAGAATCCTGCCTGGCAACGCCCCATTCCGGCTCTCGTTCTGCGTTTTACTCCGTCTAAGGATTTTGCACCTAAAGGTCTTCGGATCGCATCGATGATCTCGCCTTCCGTGATCATCTCGCATCGGCAGATAATATTTCCGTACTCTGGTTTTTCCTTAATTAACTGGATTCGTTCTTCCTTACTTAAAGTATTCGGATTCAGAACACCTTTTCTCGTCGCGATGAAGTTCTCTTTTTTCTTGAGATCCATCTTCTCTTTCAGGATATCCGCCACCATCTCGCCGATCGCAGGGGAGCTTGTCAGGCCCGGAGACTCGATTCCTGCACAGTCGATAAAGCCTTTCGCGTCCTCCAGCTCACCGATCAGGAATTCATGTCCGTCCTCATGGGCACGGAGTCCGGCGAAGGAAGTGATCACCTGACGCATCGGAATGTTCTTCACATTCATCTCTGCCTTTGTGATAACTTCATTTAAGCCCTCTCTCGTAGTATTGGTTCCCTCTTTATTCTCAATATCGATTGCTGTCGGTCCCACCAACAGATTTCCGTGGACCGTCGGAGTCACAAGAACGCCTTTTCCGTATTTTCCGGGAAGAGCAAACACCGTATGGCTCACATGATTTCCGGCAGTTTTATCGAGCAGACAGTAATCTCCACGTCTTGGGGTGATATGGATCTTCTTTTTGCTTACCATGTTGTGGAATTTGTCTGCGTAGACACCCGCCGCGTTCACGACATACCGCGTCTTATACGTGCCCTTGCTTGTCCGGATCTCCCAGCCGTCTTCCACCGGTCTTAAGTCGGTGACCTCCGTATCAAAATAGAATTCCACGCCGTTCGCGTTGGCATTCTCCGCCATGGCTATATTTAAGTTAAACGGACATACGATTCCGCCCGTGGGTGCGTAGAGAGCTGCACATGCCTCATCGGAAATATTCGGCTCCATCGCCCGGAGTTCTTCCCTGTTTAAGATCCGAAGATCCGGTACTCCATTTGCAATTCCCCTTTTATAGAGAGTTTCGAGACCTGACATCTCGTCCTTATGCAGACATACTACCAGCGAACCATTTCTTTTGAATGGGAAATCCAGGTCTTTCGACATCTGTTCCATCATCTCGTTTCCGCGCACATTGAGTTTCGCCATCAGGGAACCTTCCGCCGCGTCATAGCCCGCATGGACGATGGCGCTGTTTGCCTTGGAAGTGCCACAGCACACGTCCTCTTCTTTCTCCAGCACACAGATCTTTGCCTGATACCGCGACAATTCCCTCGCAGATGCCGATCCGGCTACGCCTGCTCCGATTATGATCACATCATACATTTACCGTTCACTCCTTTACATCCTGTCTCTTTTAGAAGTTTTCCGCCATATCCCACAACCTTGGGGAGCCGGCGGCATCCGTCCTTGAGAAAAAAGAGCCCGCCAAGTAAACGCATACCCTTATGCGGTTATCCTGTCAGGCTCTCTCATCTCATGCCATAATTATCTGATTGTCAAGCTGTACTGCACCGGGCACAGCCCTCTGTTATTTTATCCTACCACGGGATCGCTCCATAAAGGAGAACCGCCACGATTGCGCCGATGATCGGTCCAACGATCGGAACTACGAGACCGTAAGAGAAGTTGGAATCGCCTTTGTCCTTGATCGGAAGGACTGCATGTGCAAGACGAGGTCCTAAGTCTCTTGCCGGGTTGATCGCATAACCGGTAAGTCCGCCGAGGGACATACCTACGGAAACGATGATTCCGAATACGAAGAGTTTATCAACACCTGTGGAAAGTCCTGTTACATTGCCGATACCTTTGATCGCGAAAACGAGGATAAATGTACCGACTGCTTCGCTTAAAATGTTTAATCCAGTGTTCGGGATCGATGGACCTGTACAGAATACGCCAAGCTTTGTTCCCGGATCTTCTGTAGCGTCAAACTGTCCCTTGAAGAGCAGGTAAACGATCGATGCGCCGACAAATGCACCTGCCAGCTGTGCGATCACATATCCGGGCACCATAGACCATGCGAAGCTTCCCTCTACTGCCAGTGCGATCGTGAGCGCCGGGTTGAAGGACGCGCCGGAAGCTTCTCCGAAGATAAATGCCGGTACCAGAACCGCAAGGCCCCATGCCAGTGTGATCTGGACAGCTCCTGCACCTTTCATTCCGGACTTGTTGAGGTTTACGTTTGCAACAACACCATCACCGAGGATGATAAGCATCATGGTTCCAAGAAACTCTGCAATATAAGGCAGCATAGAAAATCCCCCTTTTTGTTGTTTTAGGCATCTCCGGCTTTCGTTCCCCTCAAAAGCCGGAGACAGTTTTCTGCTTTTTCAAAACTTTCTGATTTGTTCCCGCAACTTCGGGTAATGATTCCCATTCAAGTCCATTTTTTACAAGCCGCACGTCTTACCCAAAACCTTTTCCTCATTTAATATCTGGTTTAATCTTCTTTTGCCCAGCCGTAAGCGTATTTCACAGCCTTATTCCATCCCTTGATCCTTTTCTCTCTCTCAGCAGCCTCGATCTTCGGCTCAAAGGTCTTATCGATCGCCCAGTTCTTGATAACGTCTTCCTTGCTGCTCCAGTAACCAACTGCGAGACCTGCAAGATAAGCGGCACCCATAGCGGTTGTCTCTACACACTGCGGACGGTTCACCGGTGCGTTGATGATATCGGCCTGTGTCTGCATTAAGAAGTCGTTGGCACTTGCGCCGCCGTCAACCTTAAGAGCCGCAAGCTCGATACCGGAATCTGCCTTCATCGCTTCCAGAACGTCATTTACCTGGTATGCGAGAGATTCCAGAGTCGCACGGATAATGTGGTACTTATTGACACCACGGGTGATTCCTACGATCGTTCCGCGCGCGTACTGATCCCAGTGCGGAGCTCCGAGACCTGTGAATGCCGGTACAACATAGCAGCCGTTCGTATCTTTTACTTTCTTTGCCATGTACTCGGAATCCGGTGCGGAGTCGATGATCCTCAGTTCATCTCGGAGCCACTGAATCGCAGCGCCTGCAACGAAGATGGAACCTTCGAGAGCGTAATTGACTTTGCCGTCTAATCCCCATGCGATCGTTGTGACAAGGCCATTCTTCGAGAAGATCGGCTTTTCACCTGTGTTCATCAGCATGAAGCAGCCTGTTCCGTATGTATTCTTTGCCTCACCAGGAGTAAAGCAGGTCTGTCCGAACAGTGCGGACTGCTGGTCGCCGGCAGCACCTGCGATCGGGATCGGTCCGCCGAGGTAAGACGGGTCTGTCTCACCGTAAATGCAGCTTGACGGCTTCGGCTCCGGGAGAATGCACTTCGGGATATCGAGTTCCGCTAAGATCTCATCGTCCCACTGCAAAGTATTGATATTGAAGAGCATTGTACGGGACGCGTTGGAGTAGTCTGTAACATGGACCGCTCCCTTTGTGAGTTTCCAGATCAGCCATGTCTCGACTGTACCGAATAACAGCTCGCCCTTCTCTGCTCTTTCCCTTGCGCCCGGCACATTGTCAAGCAGCCATTTTACCTTTGTTCCTGAGAAGTACGCATCAATCACGAGACCCGTTTTCTCCCTGAACTTGTCAGTCAGGCCTTTTTCCTTTAAGGTGTCGCAGTATTCCGATGTTCTGCGGCACTGCCAGACGATCGCGTGATGGATCGGCTCTCCGGTATTCTTATCCCAGACGATCGTTGTTTCACGCTGGTTCGTGATACCGATGGCCGCGATATCCGACGCGGTGGCACCGATCATATTCATTGCCTCTACAGCAACCCCCAGCATACTTGCCCAGATCTCGTCTGCATCGTGCTCTACCCAGCCCGGCTTCGGGAAGTACTGGGTAAACTCTCTCTGCGCTACACTGCACATCTCACCTTTTTCGTTGAACAGGATACACCTGTTGCTGGTTGTCCCCGCGTCGAGTGCCATTACATACTTTGCCATACCAATTCCTCCTTCAATATAGTTTTTCCCATGCTTTATCTCAACTGCCCTTTTCCCGGCATTGAAACAGCTTGTGTTATCATTCTATTCACAGCTTCCAGACTTCATGATTCGTAGATGAAACTGCCATCGCTCCCGCTGAGAGGGCGCTCATAACGGATTCTTTCTCGGAGATCAGTCCACCCGCGATGATCGGCGCTTTCGACACCTTACACATCTTTGAGATGACCTGCGGCATGATTCCCGGAAGAACCTCGATATAATCCGGCTTCACCTGATGCTGCTGCTGTCTTAAATTTTCATACGCCATGGAATCCAGTAAAAAGCACCTCTGGACCGTTATGAAATTCAGTTCATTTCCCCTTCTGATCAGTGGGACCTTTGTACTAATGATCCCATCTGCCTCTGTCGACATTTTAATGAAGTCCACCACGATCTCCTTGCTGCTTAAACCCACGATCAGGTCTACATGCACGATCACGATCTTCCCGGCGTCCTTTAAACGTTTTACGATCGTCCGGATCGTACAGATATCGCCGAACAGGACAAATACCACGCGGATCTCTTCCAGCGAACAGCAAAGCTCCAGATCATCCATGTTTTTGATCGCTGCGATGATCGGGTTTTCTTCCAGTGCCTGATAAAAATAATGTTTCACTAAACTTTTCTCCATTTCTCAAAAAGAAAAGGAGCGCACCAAGCAACAGCTAATCGTTAGCTGATTACATTTTGCTCTCCTATCACGGCTTCTTTTTTAAGTTAATTCAATCATAGCACATTGCACAATTATTATCAACCATTTCACATTAAAATATATATTTTGTACAATTCTCACAAAGTTTTATATATTTTTTTATTGTTTTAACCTCTTGTGCAATTATTTATTCTTCTATTTCACAACATTATACACAAATTTTTACGTTCGTATTTTTTTACCTATGTCACTGCATCAAATCGCCGCGTTGTATCAAAAGCTTTTCTGAACTGAAAATTCCGTATGATACCGTTATGGCCGCGGATTTTGCCGATTCGGAATGCGAAGCATCGGCAAAATCCTGTTACAGTGCGCGGGCATGGAGTATCCGTGTACTGTAACACTCCTTTACATCTCTACATAAAAATTTAAGAACGTTCCTTATGT
This sequence comes from Clostridium sp. AF28-12, assembly GCF_003435225.1. Taxonomy (NCBI): domain Bacteria; kingdom Bacillati; phylum Bacillota; class Clostridia; order Eubacteriales; family Clostridiaceae; genus Clostridium; species Clostridium sp. AF28-12. The sequence goes on from NZ_QWGJ01000005.1 coordinate 113,576, forward strand.
TTTTGCGTCATTTTTATGCTATACTGGATTATGATGTATTTTTTCTTTGATTTGATTTTTTCGTAACTGGAAACATGGTCAGTTACGATTTTTCATCTTTTATTATGTTTGATATGAGGAGGAATCGATTATGCCAACCATTCTCGTCTGCGATGACGACAAACAGATCGTAGAAGCGATCAATATTTATCTGACCGGCGAAGGTTTCAATGTAATTAAGGCCTACGACGGCTACGAAGCGCTGGAGCTTCTGGAGAAGAATGAAGTAAACTTAATGATCGTGGATGTCATGATGCCGGGTCTCGACGGGATCCGCACCACACTTAAGGTCCGCGAAACCAGCAGTATCCCGATCATCATCCTCTCCGCGAAATCCGAGGATACCGATAAGATCTTAGGGTTAAACATCGGCGCTGACGACTACATTACAAAGCCGTTTAACCCATTAGAACTCGTAGCCCGCGTGAAATCCCAGCTCCGCCGCTACACCCAGCTCGGCAATTTGAACCAGCAGGGCAGCTCCCAGGTCTACAAGTGCGGTGGACTGATGATCAACGATGAGAACAAGGAAGTTACCGTCGACGGAGAGCCGATCAAGCTGACACCGATCGAATACAACATCCTGCTTCTTCTCGTAAAGAACGCGGGGAAAGTTTTCTCTATTGATCAAATTTATGAAAAAATCTGGAATGAAGACGCAATTGGCGCGGATAATACCGTTGCGGTCCACATCCGCCACATCCGCGAGAAGATCGAGATCAACCCGAAAGAACCCCGCTACTTAAAGGTAGTCTGGGGCGTCGGCTATAAGATCGAGAAACAGTAAGGAGAGTCCAGATGGCAGAAAAAAAGACAAACTCATTCTTCAAGCGTCTCGTCGGCTTCCTTCACTTTCTCTTTGCCTGCGTGACACTCGTGGGGATCGGGTTCATGTATTTAAACAGCAACTACGGGCGCGGTCTGGACTGGATCAAAACGGAGACCTTCGAACAGTCCCCGGATTTCAGCAAAAAGGTTCAGGCGGATATCACAAATATCTTTGATTATGTCCAGTATCAGGATATTTTTGAATCCAACGGCGAGGTCGACTACTCCAAGATCGTTCTGGAAGTCACCACGGGACCTGGCGGTGAGAAATCCTATACTCTGGACGATATTATCCAGTACGGAAAATCCCTGGGCTACTACATGGACGAGTCCGACAATTACGCGTTAAAGGGCGGTCCGGAGACGCTCTCCGAGGAAGATCAGGAACAGGTCTATGTCCGCTACCGCTGCTACCAGTCTGAGGAAGACTTAACGAGCCCGGATCAGTCTTTCTCGACGATGCCGGATCTGATATATGAGATCTTAAGGCGTTTCTCTTCCTACTACTCGATCTATTCGAGACTCATGAGCGACTTTACGAATCTCTATTTCCGCGTGGCGTACTACTCAAAAAATAATGCGATCTATGAGATCCATACCAACGCGCCGGAGATGTCCAACGATGACATTATGGCCATGGGAAGATATATCTACTATTCCGGAGACTCCAACGACCTTGCGGTCCGGACGAACTTCGAATCCAACTTTCCGAGTATCCCGGCGCTGATGTCGAAAAATAACCCGTACAACGGCAACAGCTACTATGTGGTCATCGGTCTCGACACATCCTATAAGGCGAACGATGACTATGCTCAGGCATATACCGCCTATAATAAGTCCCGCGTGAATTTCTCCAACGGACTTTATATTACGATCGCGGGACTTGCCGGTTCCCTCGTGACCTTCGCGTTCCTTCTGTTCCTGTCCGGACATGCGTCGATCTCTGACCGGACCATCACGCTTTACCCGTTTGACCGGACAAAAACGGATTTCATGCTGCTCCTGATGGCATTCGTGTCCTACCTCTGCATCCACATCATGGCGCCGGTGACATCAAAGCTCCTGCACCTGGTAGTGACATCAGATTACTGGGACCGCGCGAACCTGCTGGTGGCCTTCGGATACCTGTATTTCTGCGTCATCCTGACCTTCTTCAGCCTGATCCGCAGATACAAGGCGGAGACACTCTGGAAGAACAGCTTTCTACATGATCTTACAGAAACACTCTCCGAGAGCACGTTCCGCTACCGGATCACAATAGGCTTTGTGCTGTATCTTGCATACAACGTATTCATGATCACCGTGGGGGCATTCATGATCTTCCATCATGAAAATTCCGTTTTCCAGTTCATGCCGTTCATCTTCGTGATGATCGCCTGGATCGCCGGAAACCTTCTGGTATTCTACTTTATCTACCGGAATGCGGACCAGACTGACAAGATCCATGCCGCCATCGAAAAACTCGCCTCCGGGGAGACGAGCTACAAGGTGGATGTCAATGATTTCTCGAGTCTGGAGGCGGAACTCGCCGAAGGACTGAACCGTATCAGTGACGGTCTGGAGACAGCTCTTGCCGAACAGGTAAAGAGCGAACGCCTGAAGGCCGACCTGATCACGAACGTGTCCCACGATATCAAGACACCGTTGACCTCCATCATCAACTATGTGGATCTCATCAAGCGCCAGCACATTGAAGACCCGACGGTTCAGAAATATCTGGAGGTTCTGGATCAGAAATCCCAGAGGTTAAAGACACTGACCGAGGATCTTGTGGAAGCTTCCCGCGCAAGCTCCGGAAATATCAAGCTGGAGATCACAAATATCGATTTCGTGGAACTTGTCCAGCAGACGACCGGAGAATTTGAGGAAAAATACGCGATCCGCCATCTGGAGATCGTCAACACACTTCCGAACGAGGTCATCATGATCGAGGCAGACGGACGAAGGCTATGGCGTGTCCTTGAAAACCTCTATAATAACGCTTTCAAGTACGCGTTAGAGGGAACCCGCGTCTACGTCACGATCGAAGACCATGGCGCCGACGTTGTGTTCACGATCAAGAATGTGTCCGCAAACCCGTTAAACATCAGCCCGGATGAGCTCACCGAGCGATTCGTCCGCGGTGACGTTTCCCGAACCACGGAGGGAAGCGGACTTGGACTTTCCATCGCGAAAGACCTGACAACTCTTCAGGGCGGAAAGTTCGAGCTGATCATCGATGGCGACCTGTTTAAGGCGCAGATCACGTTTCCGATCAAAAACTAAATAGCTTCTTATAAACAGAGAGCGTACCACCTTTTTTAGGCAATACGCTCTCTGTTTATATCTTATATATTGAAATCTCTCAGATCGTCAGCACAAACGAAGCCAGCATCGCGATCCTCGGAATATACTGGTCGATCAGGATGTACTCGTTTGCGGAGTGGGCCCCGTCACCGGCTGCGCCGAGACCGTCAAGGGTCGGGATACCCATAGCAGATACCTCGTTTCCATCGCTGCCGCCGCCCACAAACTGATGGGAAAACTTAAGCCCGACCTTCTCGCCGCAGATCTTCGCCTTCTCGAAGAGCGCCATGTTCGCCTCCGTCTCCTCCATCGGCATCTTGCTGTCACGTTCGATGACTTCCCTTGTGGTTCCCGGAACCGTCGTCCTGATCTCGTTGATCGCCTTGCGGACCCTGTCTCCCTCGGCGGCTGTCTTTACGCGGCAGTCGATCTCGATCTCTGCCTCGGCCGGGACAACGTTCGGTTTTGTACCGCCACTGCAAACGCCCACATTGACGGTAGTTCCAGCCTCGTAATCTGTCAGTTTCTGGATCGCAAGGATCTCATGCGCCAGCTCCTCGATGGCGTTGATCCCCTCTTTATGGGCATTTCCCGCATGGGATGCCTTTCCGTGGATCCTTACGGTAAAGCGGACAAGACCTTTTCTTCCTGTCTTTAAATCTCCGTTCGCTGTACACGGCTCGCAGACAAGCGCCGCCTTCGCGTCCTTCGCAAGCTCACAAATGATATCGGTAGACTCAGCACTTCCGGTCTCCTCGTCACCGTTAAAGATGAATTCCAGCCTCTTTCCCGGATCGATCCCAAGATCCTTATATGCCTTTACAGTCCAGATCGCGGAAATAAGTCCGCCTTTCATGTCATAAACACCCGGCCCGTGGAGCCCATTTCCTTCTGTATAATACTTCAGCGCACCGATGAGATGTACGGTGTCATAATGACCGATAAACAGGATCTTCTCCGTACCCTTTCCATACTGGAACCGCACCGGACAGTGTCCGTTCTCCGCCTCGTAGACAAAGCAGTCCTCTCCTGTGCGCTCCTTGATCAGCATGACCAGCTTTTCCCGCACCTTTGCCAGAGCCTCAATATCTGAAGTGCTGGCCTCTGTCAGGACCAGAGATTTTAAGTCCTCAAAGATCTCCGTCTCATGTTCTTTTAAGTAAGCAAGTATTTTCTGTTCCATGATTTCTGTCCTTTCTTCTGTAATTGATACTGTATACCTATCTATATCTTACTTCTTTATCACGCGGACCTTCTTCCATTTTCCTGTCAGATACCATCCAAACGAGATCACATAATTCGCAGCCCAGCCAAGGGGAACCGCCATCCATGCTACCTGGATTCCATAAATCGGTGCAAACAGGTTCGTCACGCTGACACGGATCGCGAGATTCACGAGGTTTGCCACCGTAAATGCCGTCACATCACCTGCGCCGCGCAGCAGACCGTCCGTGGACGCCTTGAGGCCGATAAACGAGTAGAAAAACGATAAGAACTTCACATAACTGAGTCCCACCGAATATGCTTCACTGCTGCCGCTGTCAAGGAACAGGGACACGAATGCGCCTCCTGCCAGCTGGTACATCACGCAGAGCACCGCACCCGCCGTCAGGACGATCACATAGCACATCCGGTAACCTTCCTTCACCCGGTCGATCTTTCCGGCCCCCATATTCTGGGCTGTGAAGGTTGACATGGCATTTCCCATGGCGAGCATTGGCACGATGCTTAAGGACTCGATCCGCATTCCCGCGGAGTATCCGGCGATCGCCGTGGAGCCGAAGCTGTTGATCACAGACTGGACCAGCAGGATTCCGATATGGACGATGGACTGCTGCAGTGTGGACGGAACGGCGATCTTCACCATGGAGACCGCCATCTCTCCGCTGTAGAGACGCACCGGTTCCTCGGCAGGATACCCCTTTAGCTTGCGCATCAGAAGCAGGAACGAGATCACCGCCGAGATTCCCTGTGCGATCAATGTCGCCAACGCAACGCCACGGACACCCTGCTTGAAAATGATCACGAGGATCATGTCCAGCACGATGTTTAACAGGGAAGAAAAGATCAAAAGGTACAGCGGCTTCTTTGAATCTCCCAGTGCGTTGAAGATCGATGCCTGAACGTTATACATGAACAGGAACGGCAGTCCGAGAAAGTAGATCGCCAGATACAGCGCCGCATCCGAGAAAATATCCTCCGGTACGTTGACGAGATTCAGGATCCGATTGTTGAACAGGAGCCCCACTGCTGCCAGAAACGCCGCAATCCCAAGGAAATTGAACATCGTTGTGTAGACTGCCGTCTTCATCTTCGCGAGTTTTCCCGCTCCCAGAAACTGGGAGATCACCACGGAGCTTCCGATTCCGCCGCCGATGGCGATGGCAATAAAGACGTTCGTGATCGCATAGGATGCGCCAACCGCCGCTAACGCCTGTTCCCCGACGAATTTTCCTACCACTACTGAGTCCGTGATGTTGTAAAACTGCTGAAAAAGATTTCCGAGTATCATCGGAAGCACGAAGAAAAGCAGGGATTTTCCCGGATTGTCCGTCAGCATGTCATATTTTTTTCTTGTCTCTTTCATGTCTGTCAAAACGTAATGATGGAAGCCAACGCCAGTTTCGCTCTGGAAAACAGTGTCTCAGCTACCGCATACTCCTCCATTGAATGATTGTTCGCGCCCTTGACGCCCATGGCGCAAACTACCGGAACGCCTTCCGCCGCAGCCAGGCAGGAATCGGACCAGCCGCCAACTTTCTTTGTCTGCAGCTTTCCGTAACCGATCATGTCTGCCGTCTTCTGGACATGGCGGAAAAGTTCCAGATTTTTCTCCGATACCGGCATTACCGTGCTCGGCTTCGTCCAGGTCACATCTGCCGTCGTATCCGGGACAGTTCTCGTCTCCGCAATCTTTTTGATCGCCTGAAGTGTTTCCTCAAGGCGTTCAAAGCTGTCGTAGCGGATGTCGATTCCAACCTCACAGGACGCAGCCACTGCGTTTGCAACCGTTCCGCCCTGAATCACACCTACATTCACAAAAAGTCCATGTTCAAAGTCATGAAGCTTCTGGATCTCGATGATCTTATGCGCCATCTCCAAAATCGCGTTTCTTCCGCGCTGCGGATCATTTCCAGCGTGGGCCGCGACTCCGTGAACGGTGAGTGTCACACGGCAGGAACCTTTTCTTCCAACAACGAGTCCGTCATCGATAAATCCCGTCTCAAAGTTGAATGCCGCCGCGCATCCCGCGCAGAGTTTCCGGATCTCTGACTCCGCATTTGTCTGACGGTGTCCGTTCTCCTCATCTCCCGCAAAGACAACGCGGATCGGGCGTTTCCCATATCCGTACTCATGGAGCGCCTTTAAAACGTAGACAACGATCACAAGTCCCGCCTTCATATCCAGAACTCCCGGTCCGTGGGCATTTCCGTTCTCATCGATGCGGAACGGATTTTTCTCTAACGTGCCTTTCGCAAATACCGTGTCCATGTGTCCGATCAGGACGATGGGCTGGCCTGCTGCCTCTTTATTCCATACACCTGCCAGGAGGTTTCCGAAACGTTCCATCGGGATCACAGCTGTCTCCACTCCGGCACTTTCCAGTTCATCCTTTAAGACCGCACCTACCCGGTCAACGCCCTCTTTATCCGGGGTTCCGCTTTCGATAGAAACGATCTTTTCCCATAGCGACAGCATCTCGTCCCTGTGACGGTCTATATACGCGGATGTCTTCACGATTAGTCCTCTGTCTTCCATAGCCTGCATCCTCCTTGCCATTTTATTCATCTATGATATAACAAACATACTGAAATGAAAATACTGAAAATCTATAAAAATCGGGAATTCCGCCTGACGGTAACACCTTCCCGGTTACAAGCTTGACTTCTACGTCTCTGCGAATTATAATGAGTAAATTAAACCTACCATTTTACTATGAAGATATGGCCGCCCGTACGAGACTGCTAAGATAAACGCTCCGCGAGGATGCGCAGTGATTTTGATAGAAATATGTCAGCTTCTCTGACCAGAATCACGCGGCAAGTCTCACGGACGTTCAACTTGAGAATATGAAAGGACGGAGAATTCCTTATGAACAACACGATCAACGTTTCCATAGACTGCGTTCCGGCCGCACTCCGGGAATTTTTTGCGGAGCATTCTACCATCGCTCTTGCTTTTTCCGGCGGAACGGATTCCTCTTATCTTCTCTATGCCGCAAAGGCCTGCGGAGCAAATGTACATGCTTACTATGTCTCCACTCCGTTCCAGCCGCAATTTGAGTTAGATGACGCGAAGCTTCTCGCTGAATCATTACACGCGGACATGACGGTCCTGCCCTTTGATGTGCTGACGGATAAAGTCGTAAAGAGCAATCCGAAAGACCGCTGCTACTACTGCAAGAATCAGGTATTCGGCGGAATCCTGAAAGCCGCAAAGGAGGACGGCTTTACCGAGATCATGGACGGAACGAACGCCTCCGATGACGCCGGTGACCGCCCGGGCATGCGCGCTTTAAAAGAAATGAAGGTACTGTCCCCGCTGCGCCTTTCCGGAATAACAAAAACGGCACTCCGGGAATATTCCCGAAATGCCGGATTATTTACATGGAACAAGCCCGCCTACGCCTGTCTTGCGACGAGAGTTCCGTCGGGAATTTCCATCGAAGCTTCTGTATTAAGGGATGTGGAATGGGCGGAGAAATCCCTCTCCGACCTTGGATTCCGCGATTTCCGCGTCCGCGTGTACCCGGATCCCGCTGCCGCAGACCCAAAGGCCGATGCGCCGTGGTGCGCAAAACTCCAGCTCACCGAGGACATGATCCCGAAGCTTATGGAGCAGCGGAAGGAGATCTGCGCGCTCTTAAAGCAGAGATTTACGGATGTGACACTGGATCTTGTGGCGAGAACACCGTCGATGTAGGGAACGTCTCCCACATCTGTACATCAGATCTAATGCTCTGTATACGCAGATCGGCTAAAGTCTATAAAACAGGGAACGAGTATAACCGGCTTAACTTCACCGGTCATACTCGTTCTTAAAATATTTTCACCCCGAAAACTTCCGGGCCTTTTTGTATACAGGATTCCTCTCTATGTCACCTCATTCAGCCAGGCTACTGCCGCTTTGATCCCGTCCTCGCTGAACTCAAATTCCTGATACGTCTTTTTTTCATCTTCCGTCACAGAAAAAATAAACGGCCCCGGCCAGGTGATCGCCTGGATCTTATCCGGCTCGCCTTCCTCTCCGCTGATCTTCCGGATCATAAAATTCGTTCCCTTTTCACTTCCGGTAAATGTTGTCTTCTTTAAATATGGAATGGAGATCATTCCTGTCAGATCGATCATAACAACCTCTTTTCTTCTTTTCCATTGCAAATTGTTAAAGTGTTCGCTATACTTACACCATAAACCACCGTACAGGAATCATTATACACCATTCCTGTCCACGAAGCATCAGGAGTATCTCATGTTAGCTGTATTTTTATCTCCGGTCTACCTGTTATTTCAGGCATACATTCTTTTATGGCTCTACGCCTGGGCGGATTCCTGCTCCCCGGCGCTTCATTCACTGTTTTTCAGGATCCCTGTCACAGTCCTCTATCTATTTTTTGCCGTCAGCCCGCTGACCGGATTTCTGATCACAAAAGAACCACTTCACCATTTTCTCCGGGTGATCAGCAACTACTGGCTCGGCACTCTGGAATATATCCTGCTTTTTATCATCACCTTCGACGTGATCCGCCGTGTCACCGGCCATTCCTTCTTTATGAAATACCGGTACCCGGCCATGCTGCATACCATGCCGAAAAATCTAGTGATCTTTGGCGGCTTTGCCATTGGCCTGATCCTTATGGTCAGCATTTACGGTGTCCTGCATGCAAGACGGGTCTATGTGCGGCAGGATCCGGTCGTCATCGAAAAGAGTTCTTCTCTTCCGGGACTTAAGATCGCCCTGATCGCGGATCTTCACCTTGGATACAACTCCACGAAGTCCCATGTAAGAAAGATCGTAGACACCATTAACTCCCAAAATGTCGATCTCGTCTGCATTGCCGGAGATCTCTTCGACAATGATTACAACGCGATCAAGGACCCGGATGAGGTGGCTGACATTCTATCCGATATCAAGAGCCGGTACGGCACATACGCCTGCTGGGGCAACCATGACGTAAGCGAGAAGATCCTCGCCGGATTCACATTTCCACAGAAGGAAACGATCGTCCGGGACGGGCGGTTTACGGAATTTCTGCACCACGCCGGTATCACGATGCTGGAGGACGAGACCGTCTGCATCAATAATGCATTCTATCTTGTCGGCCGCCGGGATAAGGATATGGCAAAAAAAGAACAGCTCCCGCGGAAAACCTTTGCTGAGATCACCGAACCTCTCGATCCCTCACTTCCCATCATCGTCATGGATCACCAGCCGGGAGAATTGTCAGAAGCCTCCGATGCCGGTGTCGATCTGGACCTCTCCGGCCACACCCATGACGGTCAGATGTTTCCGGCAAACCTTGTGGTCCATTTTCTCTGGGAAAACGCCTGCGGAGTCCTGAAAAAGGGGGCTATGACGTCTATTGTCACCTCCGGTGCCGGTGTCTGGGGACCGGCGATGCGGGTCGGGACTAACAATGAAGTCGTGATCGCAAATGTGTCGTTTGATCCAGCCACAGACCAATAAGCTGTTGTTCCAATAAGTTGTTCCTATAAATAGTATAAACGAGAAAAACGGAGGTTTTATATGAAAGAATTTGTCAAGTCCATCACAAGCCCTTATGAAAAAGAACTGATCGAAACACGCCGTTACCTGCACCGACACCCGGAGCTCTCCTTTCAGGAGACAGACACTGCCGCTTACATCCGCAGCACCCTGAATGCCCTGGGCGTCCCGCTGATGGAAGGGATCTCCGGAACCAGCACGGTCGCTGTCATAAAAGGCGAAAAAACCGGTCCATGCATCGCGTTCCGCGCGGACATCGACGCACTCCCGGTGGAGGAAGAAAATGATCTCCCATTTAAGTCCGAGGTTCCCGGCGTTATGCATGCCTGTGGACACGATATCCATACCGCAGTCCTTTTAACCTTCGCAAAGGTCCTCACAGCCCATCCGGAGCTTGTCCGTGGAACTGTGAAGCTAATCTTTCAGGCAGCCGAGGAAAAGCTCCCGGGAGGCGCTAAGGCGCTCTGCGAGGAAGGTGTCATGAAGGATGTCGATCTCATCTATGGTTTCCACTGTGCTTCCGCGTTTCCGCTCGGCACCATCGCCGTGACTCCCCGGGCGTATTCCGCAGCGATCGGTATTTATGAAGTGAAGATCCATGGAAAGGGCGGTCATGGCGGTTATCCGCAGAATGCCTTGAACCCGGTCCCCGTGGCCTGCATGGTCGGATCTGCTTTAAACCAGATCCTGGCTGAGAAAAAGAATCCGCTGGAAGGCGGTGTTCTTACGGTTTCCTATATAAATGGCGGCCAGTATCCGAATATCATCACGGACACTGTGACTCTCGGCGGCAATGTCCGCACTTTAAACAATGACCTGATCGACAAAGTCTTTGACTCCATTCACTCCATCAGCAGGGGGATCTGCGCCGGATTCGGCCTCACCTGCGATGTGACCACGACTCTGGGCTATCCGGCAGCCATCAACGTGCCGGAGGAGATCGAAACGGTCCGCAGTGTCACAAGAGACCTCGGATATACCGTCTACGAGCGCCCGGATGCCCTTGGCGGTGAGGATTTTGCCTACTATCTTCTTGAGAAGCCGGGTGCCTACTTTCAGATCGGAATGGCTGATCCCGAACGCCCGATTACCTCTTCCCCGCACCATAACTGCCATTTCCAATTAGATGAGCGCGGAATTTCAGAGGCGCTTGAGATGGAGCTTGGTCTGTACCTGCGCGTGACAGGACAGATGTAACCGTATAGAAAAAGCGGCTGTCATATCGGCAAAGCTTTGCCGGGCAGCCGCTCTTTTTCACTCTTTTTTACAAATCCTTCGCTCCAACAAGTCCGTAGGCCGACTCCGCGCTCCTCACAGCCCTCAGGATCGCCTCCGCCATAACCTGGGCACCGAGGGTTCCGACCATATCCTGATCTGCCTTCACATCGCCCACAGACAGCGCGTAGATGCTGTCTCCGTCGGAAGAGGTATGAACAGGACGGATCGCCCGCGCATAGCCATCGTGAGCCATCCCGGCGATCTTGCAGAGGCTGCTCTTCGGGAATGCCGCGTTCGTAATTACCGCACCGATGGTCGTATTCTCTGTCGCGCCGGTGAACTTGTTCTTGATCACTTCATAGCTCTTATAAACGGCTTCTTCTGTGTCCGCAAATGTCTTCCTGTCCGCATTTAAAAGACCGGCGACCTTCTTTCCGTCCTTCCAGTCATAGATATCGCCTCTCGCATTCACCGCAACGATTGCGCCGACCTTCAGATCCCCAATCTGCACCGCATAGCTTCCGATTCCGCCCTTCATGCAGAGAGACTTGTCCCCCAGCTTTCCGACGGACGCGCCTGTTCCAGCGCCGAAGTTTCCATCCTGATAATTATTCTTCTCCGCGCCCTCACACGCCGCGTATCCCATGGCCTTATCCGGTCTCGTCTTAAAATCCCCGACCATCAGGTCAAACAGGCAGGACTCGCATACAAGCGGCACCTTCGTGATTCCCACATCAAAGCCGATCCCGCGCTCTTCCAGATACTCCATAACGCCCCCAGCCGCGTCCAGACCGAACGCGCTGCCGCCGCTGAGTAAAACTGCCTGGATCACGTCAGCTGCCGCCATGGGCTTTAAAAGCTCCGATTCCCTGGAGGCCGGGCCGCCCCCGCGGACATCCAGCCCAGCTGCCGCGCCCCGCTCGCAGATAATAACCGTACACCCGGTCCCCGCTTCTTTATTCTCTGCGCTGCCGATCCTGATGTTTTCGATCTCTGTGATCTTGATTTCTTTCATCCTTTTAATCTCCCTTTAATTACCTGTGATTCCGAAACAGGATCCCCTAAATGAGGATCCTGTTGGTAAATTTTTCATACACTTCTTCTATTTATATAGTATATCACATTTTTAAATTAAATTAAAATCATAAAATCGGGAATATATAACGGGTAACAAGTATTTGAACGAATGATATGATTATTGAATGATTCGATATCAGTGTAACAAAAAACACCGTCCCGGCGGCTTATCATCCGCTAAAACAGTGCTTTTCTTCGTGCACCTTCAGGGATTCGAACCCTGGACAAATAGATTAAGAGTCTACTGCTCTACCAGCTGAGCTAAAGGTGCTTGGTTTGTTGTTTTTCTTTGTTTTGTTTGCCTCATCCGTGGCACGTTTTGTATTATAGGATAAACCAAGAAAAAAGTCAACACCTTTTTTGAAATTTTTTTAATTTTTTTGTTTTTCAAAAAACAGGTACAAATGAAACGATTAAAAAAGCCAGCAAACATGCGGGTTTGCCGGCTTTTTTGTCCCTGTTTCTTACAACATCTCTTTGATCGCATTTTCCAGAACTTCTTTATCCTGAAGTCCAACGCTCTTGGAAAAAATTTCTCCATCCTTGAAAAGAATGATCGTCGGGATAGACATAACTCCGTAGCGGGCAGCAATATCACTGTTCTCGTCTACATCGAGTTTGCCGATCTTTACTTTTCCGTCGTACTCCTCAGCGAGCTCTTCGATCACCGGAGCCATCATACGGCACGGGCCGCACCATGTCGCAAAGAAATCCACAACTACCGGGATCTCTGAGCCCAGAACATCAGCATCAAAATTTGCGCTTGTAAATACTGTTTCCATATTATTTTCTCCTTCCATTAATATCCTGCTGCATTCAAAGCTTTTCCACCGCATTCGCTTACCGCTCCGGCGGTCACAGAAAACCTCTCTGCCGCGCTTATTTTTTCTTTCTGCCGCAGACAACATCATTTGCCTCGTCAAAACATTTCCTGATCCGGATAATTTTCCGATTCAGTTCCATCTTGTCGCAGGTTGCCTGTGAGAGCCACCGCTTTACGCATGCCCACATACTCATCCGGCACACGGCCTTTCCGTCATTTCACGTCTATTATATGCAGATATTTATGACTTATCACGGCGGGCGGTCAGCTTACAGATCGGCTTGCCCTCCGCGGAGAACTTCGTCTCGTACTCTGTCATAACATTTCCCTCGGCCATATCGCTGTGGTGAAGATCAAATGTATGGGATGTCACCTGCCAGCCTGCCTCCGGAATGGATTCTAAAGAATAGCGGAACAGGTCCTGATTGTCGGTCTTAAACTCGATAATTCCGTCCGGCTGTAAAATCTTATCATACACGGCAAGGAAACGGTCTGATGTCAGGCGGCGCTTCGCATGGCGGTCCTTCGGCCACGGATCCGAGAAATTTAAGTAGATCCGCTCCACCTCATTATCCGCGAACACCTCCGTAAGCTCTAAGGCATCGATCCTCATAAAATAAATATTAGAAAGCTCCAGCTCCGCGCGCTTCTGAAGTCCGCGAAGCAGAACGCTGGAGTAACGCTCGATTCCCACGTAATTGATATCCGGGTTCATCTGGGCAAGCTCCATGATGAATTTTCCTTTTCCCATTCCGACCTCAATGCGGATCGGATTATCGTTTCCAAAAAATTCATGCCACCTTCCCTTCAGTGACTGCGGATCCTGGACCACATATGGGCTCTCAGCAATCTCTTCTTCCGCGCCTTTGATATGGCGTAATCTCATAATGTATTTCCTCCTGATATTGCTTGTGTCTCATTTTATCATTGAAAGCCTTATTTTGCAAGGTAACAGTGACGCGCAGAATTTTTCTTTCAATATATCTTTTGGAAACAGAAAATTCTTAAATTGTCCAAAAATTTTTCGTGCAATTTTCCCACTGTTCCAGTATAATAAAGATAATGGCTGACAAAATCGCTCTTTTCGTGTCTGTGATCGTTTCATCAGGCGCACAGCATTACATAGAAGAAAACGGCATCTGTGAGTATCCGGCACCTTCACCGGCACCGGATTTTCACCTTCACGCGCCGTTAAAATACATAAAACGGAGGGATTTATATGGCAAGAAACGACATTCCTAACGGATGGGATAAGATCCGTCAGAATGTTCAGGAGACCGAGCGTCTCATGGGACAAAAACAATACAACCAGTCCATGATCAAAGCAAAACAGACCGTGGAATACATGGTTAAGCTCCAATGTGAACAGGCGGGGATCATGGAAGGCTCCATGGACTCTATGATCCACGAGCTCTACAACAACGGCTGGATCTCAAAATCCACCGCCGAGCACTACTTACAGATCTACGACATCGGCACAAAAGCCGCAAAAAACGGCGATAACGGTGCCTACAATGCAAACCAGGCCTACCACGTGCTGTCCCAGGAGATCTACTCCTTTGCAGACAACGGGAAAGCCCCCCGCGGAAGACGCCCGGCCGGTAGCCGTCCCCAGCAGTCCAGAAACCGCAGCGCCGGTTCCCGGCAGTCCGGAAGCGGCATGCAGCCGGCTGATCTTTTAAAATTTGTGGTTCCGATCGTCCTCGTGATCATCCTGATCGTCCTGATCCGTGTCCTCACGCCGAAGAAACCGGCTACAGAGGAGACCTCCGCACCAGTGATCACAACGGAAACAGCAGAGACCACAGCCCCGGAGACTGAACCGGAGAGCACAGCTTCCGGCTCCTCCTACAAGACAACAACGACCTTGAACGTCCGCAAAGAACCGTCCACCGACGCGGACCGCATCGGAAAACTGGACCCGGGCGCATCCGTTGAATATCTCCGCGACCACGACGATACCTGGGCCGTCATCAAGTACAACGGACAGGAAGCCTATGTCGCGAAGGAATTTCTAACAGCGGAGTAATAACTTATTGGAATATCAAATTCAAAAAAGCTCTAAAGCCAATATTTAGGGCGGGATTCCGATGGATCCCGCCCTATTGCTGACTTCAGAGTTCTTTTTTCATTTATACTACATTCTTACACCGTCACATCTCCCATCCCCGACGGGTCTTTCTCAAAATACTTACAGAAATAATTCACAAACTCATCCACCACCGGCTTATTTCCTGCCTGCTCAAACACCGTGACCACCAGGTCACGCCTGCAGTTCGGGTAACGGATCGGGATCAGGACAACACCATGCCCCGGCTTTCCACCCCAGGCTTTTTCCGGCCAGAAGCCGATTCCAAGCCCTGCCGCGATCAGGTTGCGCACCGACTCCGGACTGTTGCTCTCAAACACCGCCTGAGGGCGGATCCCCGCTCTCCGGCAGAAATCATCGCAGATCCCGCGGAGCTGCCAGCCGTTTCCGAGACGGATGAAATTTTCTTCCTTCACTTCCCGCAGATCGACGGTCTTATGTTTCGCAAACTTTGAATCCGGCGGTACTGCCAGAAAAATCTCCTCCCTCAGATATTCCCGTCTTACCACGCCATCTGGAAGTTCCTGCGGATGCGGAGGCGTCACAGATATAGCGATCCTTGATTCGATATGGATATCACAGCTCTCCGTCATCTCAAGCTGGGATACCTGAAACTGGACATCCGGTTTCAGGGCCCGATAGGAAATAATACTGTTCGTAATGAGGTTCGACGCGGACAGGAAATTTAAATAGATCGTGCGCTCCGATGAATAAACCGACTCCCAGAGCTCATCCTTTAGATTATCGATGGATTCCAGAATCGGGATCAGGCGTTTTTTCAGGAGTTTCCCCTGTTCGTTGAGCTCGATCCGGTGATTTTTCCGGTCAAAAAGGCTTACGCCGAGCTCCGTCTCCAGACGCTTGATGGACTGGGACAATGCCGGCTGGGCGATATGCAGATCTTCTGCCGCTTTTGTCAGATTTTCATACCGCGCTGCCGCCAAAAAATACCGAAACTGCTGGATTTCCATATCATTCCCCCTTTTTCTTTCGCGCCTTAACGATCATGTTAATTTTGTGCTAATTTTTCGTTCATTTATAGCATTTTCCGATTATTATAACATTCATGTTATAACAGCATAATTATTATATATTTGAAATTCCTGATTTTCAAGCTATATTATAATGTTACCGGGGTCAGACACCCAGGAAAACCTGACTTGAATTTTACCGCATAAAACTCCGAGGTTTCTGGCCCCATCCCCCCGGATGAGGGAAAATCCTTCTCAGAAAGGAGACAAATCAATGAACAATATCATCAATCAGCTCTCCCAGATTGAAGAAAAGACTGTTGCGATCTTAGACGGCGCTGCTGACAAGAAAAAAACTCTTGCAGCAGAATATGAGGCAAAGACGAAACAGTTTGACGAGGAGCTGAATCATGAAACCGAACTGGAGATCCAGTCCATGCGCCAGAAAATGGAGGCAGAAGCCGCCGCGGAGCTTAACAGGCAGAAAACCGCCGCCGGTGACCAGATCGCCCGCCTGGAACAGCATTACGAAGAAAAGCATTCCTGGTATGTGGACTCCCTCTTCCGTTCTATGACCGAGGTGTGATCTATGGGAAGTCTCATCACTTACAGTGCGATCGCTGCCAAGCTTGCCGCGATGCGCGGGCATTTCCTCACGGATGATGAGTTCTCGGTCCTCGCGGGCATGGAGAATGTACCGGCTGCCGTCGAATACCTGAAAAGTTCTCCCGCCTACAGGGATGTTTTTTCCGGTGTCGAAAATGAGGAACTCCACAGAAGTAAGATCGAAGAGCTTTTGTGGCACTCCCTCTACGGTGATTTCTCAAGGCTGTTCCGATTCGCAAACGGAACCCAGAGAAAATTTCTGGATCTCTACTTTCTCCATTTCGAGATCGATGTCATGAAACGGTGTCTGAGGGACGCGGTTTCCGGAAAACGCTCAGATTTGAACTTTAAGAGCTTTGAGCCCTTCTTCCGAAAGCACTCCCACCTGGATTTCACCGCCCTGACTGATTCAAAAGATCTGGACGAATATCTGGACAGCATTCAGAACACCCCTTATTATGGTCCGTTAAAGGACTTAAGGGATCAGGGCATCACTTCCCTGTCTGAGTTCGAATCTGCTCTGGACATCCTGTACTTCATCCGTTTCTGGAAAAGTTTAAAAGACCAGCTTTCAAAAGACGACCGGGAGGCCATCGCCGACTGTGCCGGTGAAAAGATCGATCTTTTAAATATTGAATGGCTTGCAAGAGCGAAACGCCACTACAAATTATCTGCCGATGCCATTATGGAGCTTCTGATCCCCGTATGGCACCGTTTAAAAAAGTCTCAGGCAAGAGAGCTTGCCGAAGCGCCGTCTATAGAGGAATTCGACCGGATCCTAAAGGGGACCCGCTACGGAAACCGGATCTTTCGGGCATCCGGCGAACAGCAGGAGAATCCGGAACTGCATTCCCTGTTCCGGGCGCTTCTGGATGCTGTGTACAGCAAATCCGGACGGAATGATCCGTATTCCGCGGCTGCGTTAAACAGCTACTTCTATTTTAAGGAAGAAGAGATCAGAAAAATCATCACCACCGTTGAGGGGATCCGTTACAGCCTTGGCAGTTCAGAAATTCTCACCTGCCTGGCAGAAAGTTAGAAAAGGGGGTATGCTCTGTGATCGAAAAAATGAAATTCGTCAGCATCTCCGGGCCAAAGAACGATCTGGACCGAATGGTCAACCAGTATCTCTCCCACTATGAGATCCAGCTGGAAAACGCGCTGACCGAATTAAGATCCGCATCAAAATTAGAACCATATCCCGGAACCAATCCATACCGGGAACCGCTTCAGAAAGCGCAGAAACTTCTCGCTTCCTGTCCCGGCGCAAAACAGCAGGAGATTTCCACCGGAACAATGCCTGTGGAGAACGCCATCACACTTGTAAATGACATGGATACGGAGCTCGCCGCCTCCGATGAGGAGCGGGAGTCCTTAAAGGCAAAAGAAAAAGAAGTCTCTTCCCTGTTGGAGCAGGTACGCCTGTATGTGGAACTGGACTTCGATATTCCGGCAATTCTGAAGCTGAAGCACATCAAGTACCGGTTCGGACGTATCAGAAAAGAAAGCTTCCCGCAGCTTCAGGCATTCGCCGACCGCTCGGATGAGACGATCCTGTTCAAATGCCACGAATCAGACCACTATATTTCTTTGCTCTACTTCACACCGGATATCACCTCCGACCGGATCGACACCGTCTTCTCGTCCCTGCAGTTCGAGAGGATCTATCTCCCGGATGAGTACGCCGGAACCCCGAAGACCGAGGTCGAACGTCTGGAAAACGAGCTTGCAAATCTGAAAGCAAAGGAACAGGCCCTGGACGCAAAAGATTCCGGGTACCTGCTGACGAGACAGACCAGTCTCCGGGATGCCAGCCAGGTGCTGAAATCCTATGAAGCAAACTTCAATGTGAGAAAGTATGCGGCATGCACTCATGATAAGGATCATCCGTTCTACATTCTCTGCGGCTGGATGACAAAAGAGGACGCGGAAGCTCTCCACAGGGACCTCGCAAAGGACGCGGACACATTCTTCGTCTTAGAGGACAGCAAAGAGCACGTGACCAGCATTCCGCCCACCAAGTTAAAAAACATTCCGCTGCTGCGGCCGTTTGAGATGTTCGTAAAGATGTACGGACTTCCGTCCTACGACGAGTTTGATCCGACGCTTCTGATCGCCATCACCTACTCCATCTTCTTCGGCTTCATGTTCGGAGATGCCGGACAGGGCCTTGTCCTTCTGATCGGCGGTTTCCTGCTCTATAAGTTCAAAAAGATCGATCTGGCAGCCATTATCTCCTGCTGCGGATTCTTCTCAACGATCTTCGGATGCCTCTTCGGAAGCGTCTTCGGATTTGAAGATGTGATTCCGGCGCTGTGGTTAAAGCCGACCGAAGCCATGACGGATCTTCCGTTTGTGGGTCGTCTGAACACCGTGTTCGTCGTTGCCATTGCTCTCGGCATGGGAGTCATCCTCTTTACGATGATCTTAAACATGATTACGAGCTTTAAGAACCATGACACCGAAAAGACCTGGTTCGATACAAACGGTCTCGCAGGCTTCGTCTTTTATTTCAGTCTTGCAGCCACCATCGTAATGTTCATGAGCGGACATACGCTTCCGGCTGCAGCGGTCCTGATCATCATGTTCGTCCTGCCGCTTCTCGTGATGTTCTTTAAGGAACCGCTCACAGCAGTTCTGGAAAAGAAATCTGAGAAGATCTCCGGTGGCGTGGGAATGTTCATCACACAGGGATTTTTCGAGCTGTTTGAAGTACTCTTAAGCTACTTCTCCAACACGCTTTCCTTCGTCCGTGTGGGCGCCTTCGCCGTCAGCCATGCAGCCATGATGCAGGTTGTTTTAATGCTCGCAGGCGCAGAAACCGGAGCACCGTCCATACCGGTCATTGTTCTCGGAAACCTGTTCGTGTGCGGCATGGAGGGCCTGATCGTCGGGATCCAGGTACTCCGTCTCGAGTACTACGAGCTGTTCAGCCGGTTCTATAAAGGAAGCGGCCGGGAATTTAAACCGTTCTACGAGAAATAAGAATAAATGGTAACTGTTCAGTAGGTCTGCGCGCTTGCTGCGCTGACCGTAATAAAACATAGGCTGGAAGGCAAAAATCCCATCAGCGAAGCTGATCTGGAATGGATTTTTGCGTGTAACTATGAAGGCACTGAATCGTTACAATAAATGGTAAAATACAGATTTTAGGAGGTCATCGTCATGACAATCGCAGTAAAACTTCTTTTAACCGTTGCACTTATCTTCAGCATTGCTGTCCCCTTCGGAGCTTTCGCCGCAGGTGAAAAGACAAAAGGACGCTATAAAACAGCCCTCGCAGCCAACACCGTAATGTTCTTCGGAACCATGCTCTTCGCCGTCTGCGTACTCTTTGGCGGCACTGCATTCGCAGCCGAGTCCACAGCTGCAGCTGGCGGCATCTCCACCGGTATGGGCTACATCGCAGCTGCTCTTTCCACCGGACTTTCCTGTATCGGCGGCGGCGTTGCCGTTTCCGCGGCAGCATCCGCAGCACTTGGCGCTATCAGTGAGGATTCCTCCATTCTTGGTAAATCTCTTATCTTCGTAGGTCTTGCCGAAGGTGTCTGCCTGTACGGACTTATCATCTCCTTCATGATCATCGGTAAACTTTAATGCCTGACAACATGGCTGAACTATTACCAGGAATGGAGACCGGCTATGAGAATGTATTTGATCAGCGATAATACCGACACGCTGACCGGCATGCGGCTGGCGGGCGTGGACGGTGTGATCGCAAATGAAAAAGGAACGCTGGAAAAGGCGTTGAACGAAGTGTTAAAAGACAAAAATATCGGGATCATCCTGCTCACCGAAGCCCTCGGAAAGAAGTATCCGGAGCTGGTTAAGACGGTACGCACAGAACATAAAAAGCCGCTTCTCATCGAAATCCCGGACCGCCACGGAACAGGACGGCGGCCCGATTTCATCACGGCATATGTAAATGACGCGATCGGACTAAAGTTATAGTATGCACACAGCGGTTCCGTCCGCAGGCGACAGCGATCCGGAACCGCTGCAGATCGATATTGGAATCAAGGAGGTGGCTGCTTTGACAACCGAAGAAAAATTACAGCATTTTGAAGACATCTGCACAGGCGACGCATTAAAGAAATACGAGCAGGCAGTCTCTGATTATACCGCTTATGAGGAAAAGATCCTGAATGAGCATAAAGAAAACGCCAGAAAGCAGGCAGCATTGCAGATCGCTGCCGAAAAAGAGAGGATCGCACGGGAGACCAACAAAAACCTGTCCTTAGGCCAGATCGAGATCCGCCGTTCCTACAGCAGAAAAGATGAGGAACTCCGCGGAAAAGTCTTCTCTGAGCTTCGCGACAAACTGGCGCGGTTCATGGAGACCCCGAAATATGACGCACTCTTAGAGGCGCAGATCAAAAAAGAAAAAGCATTTGCAGGATCCAGTGAGATCCATATCTATATCGACCCGTCCGACAAGGAAAAGCAGAATCTTTTATCCTTAAGGACCGACTGCGACATCCGCGTCAGCCAGTACCCGTTTCTCGGCGGCACGCGGGCCGTCATCGCCTCGAAAAATATCCTGATCGATAACTCCTTTGAGACGAAGCTCAAAGAAGCTGAACAGGACTTCCAGTTCTCACTGTAACTGTGCGATACGTTTCCGCGGGCAGCGCGGTACACGCGCAGACCTGCCGGACAGTTACTTTTTATAACATTTTTGGAGGAAATCAACATGGCTGCAAAAGGCACAATTTACGGAATCAACGGCCCGATCGTCTATATTGCCGGTGATTCCGGTTTTCAGATGAATGAGATGGTCTACGTCGGAGAGGCAAACCTCGTCGGCGAGGTCATCGGACTGACCTCCGAACGCACAACGATCGAGGTCTATGAGGAGACCACAGGTCTGAAGCCCGGAGAGCCGGTCACAGGAACAGGAGCTCCTGTCTCCGTCACACTTGCCCCCGGCATTATCACAAATATTTTTGATGGAATCGAACGTCCGTTAGCCGCTATCAAAAAATCAAGCGGCTATTATATTGACCGCGGTGTTCATGTAACATCCCTTGATACAGAAAAGAAATGGCAGACCCACATGACCGTAAAGCGCGGTGATCATGTCTACGGCGGCACCATCATCGCGGAGGTCCCGGAGACGAGAGCCATTACCCATAAAGTCATGATCCCGCCGGATCTGGAGGGCGATGTCCTCTCCGTTGTCTCCGACGGTGAATATACGATCAATGATACACTGCTCACGATCATGACAAAGGACGGAACGGAAAAAGCGATCACTATGACACAGAAATGGCCGATCCGCATCCCGCGTCCGACCGTAAAGCGCTATCCGGCATCCAAACCGCTGATCACAGGACAGCGTATCCTTGACACCCTGTTCCCGCTCGCAAAGGGCGGCACGGCGGCGATCCCGGGCGGATTCGGTACCGGAAAGACCATGACCCAGCACCAGATCGCCAAGTGGTCCGATGCCGATATCATCATCTACATCGGCTGCGGCGAGCGTGGAAATGAAATGACACAGGTTCTGGAGGAATTCAGCGAGCTGATCGACCCGAAGAGTGGAAACCCACTGATGGAGCGGACTACGTTGATCGCCAATACCTCCAACATGCCGGTTGCCGCCCGTGAGGCGAGTCTTTACTCCGGCCTGACACTTGCAGAATACTACCGCGACATGGGATACAACGTAGCGATCATGGCAGACTCCACCTCCCGTTGGGCTGAGGCGCTCCGCGAGCTCTCCGGCCGTCTGGAGGAAATGCCGGCCGAGGAAGGTTTCCCGGCTTATCTGGCATCCCGGCTGTCCCAGTTCTATGAGCGTGCCGGAATGGTCCAGAACTTAAACGGAACGGAAGGTTCCGTATCCATCATCGGAGCCGTATCCCCTCAGGGCGGCGATTTCTCCGAGCCAGTCACACAGAACACCAAGCGTTTCGTCCGCTGCTTCTGGGGACTTGATAAGAACCTCGCCTACGCGAGACACTTCCCGGCGATCCAGTGGCTGACCAGCTACTCGGAATACCTCACGGATCTTTCTTCCTGGTACTCTGAGCATGTGGATAAAAACTTTGTCAATTACCGTAACCAGCTCGTCACGATCCTGAATCAGGAAAGCAGCCTGATGGAGATCGTAAAACTGATCGGATCCGATGTTCTCCCTGATGACCAGAAGCTCGTCCTCGAGATCGCCAAGGTTATCCGTCTCGGTTTCCTTCAGCAGAACGCTTTCCATAAGGAAGATACCTGCGTTCCGCTGAAAAAGCAGTTTAAGATGATGGAGATCATCCTTTATCTCTATAAAAAATCCCGTGCCCTCGTTGCCATGGGCATGCCGGTATCCGTCCTCAAAGAAGAAAAGATCTTTGAGAAGATCATTGCCATCAAATATGACGTCCCGAATGACCGTCTCGACATGTTTGACGACTATAAGAAGCAGATCGATGACTTCTACAATTCCGTCATCGAGCGCAACGCATAAGGAGGCAGATCACAATGGCAGTCGAATATCTTGGCCTTAGTTCCTTAAATGGCCCTCTTGCCGTCCTCGAAGGCGTTTCCGGGGCATCTTATGATGAAATCGTGGAAATGACCGTCGACGGAAAAGAAAAGAAGCTCGGACGCATTATCGAGGCGTACGAGGATAAAGCCGTGATCCAGGTGTTTGAGAGCACCGGAAACATGGCATTGAAAAACACTCATACCCGTCTCACCGGACATCCAATGGAGATCGGCGTCTCCGCCGATATGTTAGGCCGTACCTTTGACGGTCTTGGAAATCCCATCGACGGTCTGGGACCGATCTTAGCTGATAAAAAACTGGATGTAAACGGAAAGCCGTTAAACCCGGTAGCCCGTGAATATCCGCGAAACTATATCCGTACCGGTATCTCCGCCATCGATGGCCTGATGACCCTGATCCGCGGACAGAAGCTCCCGATCTTCTCCGGAAACGGACTTCCCCACGACCAGCTGGCAGCGCAGATCGTCATGCAGTCCTCTCTGGGAGACAATTCCGATGAAAAATTCGCCGTCGTATTCGCAGCTATGGGCGTCAAGTACGATGTTGCCGAATACTTTGAACGTACCTTCCGCGAGAGCGGCGTTCTGGACCATGTTGCCATGTTTATCAATCTGGCAAACGATCCGGTCGTCGAGCGTCTGATCACACCGAAGGTTGCCCTCACAGTTGCCGAATACCTCGCATTTGAAAAGGGCATGCATATCCTGGTCATCCTGACGGATATGACCTCCTACGCTGAGGCGCTGCGTGAGGTCTCCTCCTCAAAGGGCGAGATCCCGTCCCGTAAGGGATATCCGGGATACTTATACAGTGATCTGGCATCTCTCTATGAGCGCGCCGGAATCGTCGCCGGAGTCAACGGATCTGTCACACAGATCCCGATCCTTACCATGCCGAACGATGATATCACCCACCCGATCCCGGACCTTACCGGTTACATCACAGAAGGTCAGATCGTTCTGGACCGCAGCTTAAACGGTCAGTCCATCTACCCGCCGATCAGCGTGCTTCCGTCCCTGTCCCGTCTTATGAAGGACGGCATCGGTGAGGGATTTACCCGTGAAGATCATCAGGATGTGGCAAACCAGCTGTTTTCCTGCTACGCAAAGGTGGGCGACGCGAGAGCCCTCGCATCTGTTATCGGTGAAGATGAGCTCTCCCCGATCGATAAAAAATATCTGGAATTCGGCCGGGAATTTGAAAAACGGTTCATCGGACAGGATATCCATGACAACCGTACCATCATCGACACCTTAAACATCGGCTGGGAGCTTTTAGGACTTCTTCCGAGAGAAGAGCTCGACCGTATTGACACGAAGATCTTAGACAAGTATTATAAACCTGCAGACGCCGCTTCAGACGCTTCATAAGGAGGGGATCTCATGAATCCGAACACATTCCCCACCAAGGGAAATCTGATCCTTGCGAAAAACTCCCTCGCCCTTGCGACTCAGGGGTACGGACTGATGGATAAAAAGAGGAACATCTTGCTGCGGGAACTTATGGGCCTGATCGATCAGGCAAAAGCGATCCAGTCCGAGATCGATTCCACTTTTACCGCCGCCTACAAGGCACTCCAGAAGGCCAATATCGAGATGGGAATCCACTATGTGGAGGAGATCGCAGGTTCACTTCCCGTCACGGATGATATCCGGATCAAGGCGCGCAGCATCATGGGAACGGAGATCCCGCTTGTCGAGTATACACCGTCAAAAGATGAAAAACCGCCTTATTCGTTTTACAGCACCAGCGATTCGCTGGACGAGGCACGAATCGCCTTCGAGCGCGTGAAGGAACTGACCGCAGACCTCGCAACCGTGGAGACATCCGCCTACCGTCTTGCCGAGAGCATTAAGAAGACCCAGAAGCGGGCCAATGCATTGAAAAACATCACGATCCCGTCATACCAGGCACTTGTGAAGGACATCACCAACGCCCTGGAGGAAAAGGACCGCGAAGAGTTCACAAGACTAAAAGTAATCAAACGGAGTACCACGAAATGACAAAAACAGCAAAGACCATTACCTACGCCGCCGGGATCTTCACCGCGTTCTGGCTGATCATCGCGTTCCTTATCACGTCCGTTGAGGCGGTCGCCTACTGGACGCCGGGATATTATGAGAAGGAATACACGAAATATCAGGTTCTGAATGATCTTCCTGAGATGACCATGGACGATCTTCTTGACGTCACCGACCAGATGATGGCGTTTCTTCGCGGAAAGCGCGAGGATCTTCACGTATACACCACCATGGGCGGGGAATACCGGGAATTTTTTAATGACCGGGAGATTGCCCACATGGAGGACGTGCGGGGACTCTTCATCGGCGGCCTGTGGCTTCGCCGGATCGGGATCCTGATCACCCTATGCTTCGCGGCCCTGGCTTATTTCTGGGGACGTAAGAGTGCGGAGCGGACAGAGGCGTTAAAGCGCCTGATCCCGAAATCCCTCTGTATCGGCACCGGCGCGGTCTTTGCCGTAGCACTGGCCCTGATCGGCATTATATCCACAGACTTCTCAAAATATTTCATTGTTTTCCACAAAATCTTTTTCAACAATGATCTGTGGGTCCTCGATCCACGCACCGACATGCTCATCAACATCGTTCCGGAAGGTTTCTTCTTCGATACCGCCGCGCGGATCGCGCTGGTGTTTGCGGTGATCGTTGGGATGTTTTTTGTTGGAAATCTGGTATTATATAAAAGAGCCGGCAGATAGATCTGTCGGCTCTTTTTATATCATTTATCGGTTGCAGCCCTGTCTTCAAACTGCTATAATCCATAGTACGAGTACTGTGATCGTTCAATCCTTCACAATTACAGGCAAAAATCCATTCCTGATCGGCTGTGCCGATGGGATTTGAGACATCAAAACAGCCGCCACGTCGGGTAAACATAGCGGCAATTTTTTCAAGGAGTTCCATGAAACGAATTTTAAGTATTTTTCTCTGTCTGACGCTGATCCTCGGTTTTTGTCCGGGACAGACGGCATATGCGGCGGCTGAGTGGCCGTCGGAGATCTCGATCTCGGCGGACGGCGGGATCCTAATGGACATCAATTCGGGAGCGGTTTTGTTCGAGAAGAACAGCCATGAACCGTATTATCCGGCAAGTATCACAAAGATCCTGACGGCACTGATCGTGATTGAAAACTGTGGGCTTGATGAGACCGTGACGTTCTCCAATACAGCGGTGAACTCTCTTGAGCCGAACTCCTCCATTCTGGGGGCCCGCGCCGGAGATACGTTAAGTGTCCGGGACTGTCTTTATGCCCTGCTTTTACAGTCCGCGAATGAGGTTGCAAACGCTCTGGCCGAACACTGCGCAGGCAGTATTGATGCTTTTGCGGAGAAGATGAATGAGAAGGCGGCGGAGCTTGGATGTACGGACTCCCATTTCGCAAACCCGAGCGGTCTGAATAATCCGAATCACTATGTATCCGCTTATGACATGGCTCTGATCGCGAAGGCGGCATTTAATAATCCGACATTTGTAGAGGTTGATTCCACAACATACTATGACGTTCCTGCGGGGAAATTAAAGCAGTACCCGGATGGCTGGCGCTACTACGCCCACCACAGAATGCTGCGGCGGAATGATTCCCTTTATTACGACGGTGCCATCGGCGGAAAGACCGGTTACACCCTGCTCGCGGGAAATACATTGGTGACATGCGCGGAGCGCGATGGAATGAAGCTCATAGCTGTCGTTCTCAATGGTCACCAGACCCATTATTCCGACACAAAAGCACTGTTTGACTATGGATTTAAAAATTTCAAGTCCGTTCCGGTTGCGGATCAGGACAGCACTTACAGCAAGGTGGCTGATGATCTGACGATCTCCGGGATCTTTTCCGGGAGTGCTACAAGACTCACGGTAAATAAAAACAGCGCGGTGACTTTACCTGCGGATGGGAGCTTCTCCGATGTGACTTCCACACTGGACTACGACCTGACTGACGATGCACCGGATGGGGCGATTGCACGGATCGATTACCGCTATGGGGATAAGCTTGTGGGACAGGCTTATCTGGAGGCGACTGTGACACAGGGATATGTGCCCGGAGCAGTGAATCAGAGCACGGATACCGCGGAGACTGAGACTGTGGCTGAAACCATTCCTTCTAAGGCACCTGACAAGGAAACCGAACCTTCCTCTAAAAAAACGGGCAGCAATAAGACATCCTGGACCTCCTCTCCTGCTTTCGGCATTGTTAAGAAAGTCCTGATCGCTGCCGCTGTCATCGGAGCCATCGGCGGCGCCGTCTCCGGAATCATGATCTATCAGGAAAACAAAGCCCAGAACGAGCGTTTTCTCCGTCATCAGCGGCGCGAAAAACGTTTAAAGGAATGGGGATATTCTTCCACAGAATTTGATATGATCATGGAAAAGCACTTAAGATCCAAGTCCGGGATTAAGCAGCCGGGATTCCGGGAGCGGCTCAGAGATCATTTTCGGAGACGATAAGTTTTATTTTATGTAAACTAAAAGAGCAGATGTATGCTTTTTGAAGCAATACCTCTGCTCTTTTTCTATCTTTTCACATCCGTTTTTTCAGGAGCAAAGTGCTCAATTGCTGCCGTATCTTCCGGGCTGCCGCCTCTATTCCACTCCATGGAGTTTCTTCTGCCTGCTTTTCTCCGCACGGCGGATCCGGGCCTCCTCTTTTTTCAGGAAAACAGCTTCTGCACCTTCCTCATCCACCGGTTTTACCGTCTTTACGGCAAAAACTCTGCCGTCCTCCGACTTTTTCATCCGGATTTTTCCTTTCATCATACCGTGTTCCGGGCATGTCGCAAGGCAGAGGTAATAGCGCTGCCCCGAGGAAAACCAGCGGATCTTTTTCCTCAACATCCGGCGGCACTTCGTGCAGACAACATCTGTCACCCGCTTCTCCTCCATCGCCTCTTCCTTTGTCTCAAACATCCGGGACACAAACTTCGTGTACTCCGGGAAACGCAGCGTGAACTCCTCATCCTCTCTCTCCGGCGGCATATAGTAGTCCACGGACACATAGTCCTTCACAGACTCAAAATCCATGGCCCGCATCACACGTCCCGTATACTCTGCGTCGCCAAGCGCCCTATGGAACGGCGCGTCCACGTCAAGTGCAAAGGACTCCACCGCCTCATCCAACGAAATTCTCGCCTTTCCGTCCTGATAACACAGGCTGTACAGTTTCTGGACATCATAAAAAAGGAACGGTTTCGGGAACGGGATCGTCATCCCATGATAGACCATGTTCCTCTGCAGTTCCGTAAGGTCCATACTTCCCCAGGTGCAGAATATGCAGTCCTCTCCACACCATTTAAGGAAATCCTCCATTACCGCCGCAAACGGCTCTCCATCCCGCTCTAACTCTTCGATGGAAACATGGGTCACCTCAGAGATGATCCGGTGCATCTGGCGGTACACGCAGGGACGGATGATCCGGTGAAACTCCGCGACCTTCTCACGCTCTTCATTCAGTTTTACTGCTCCGATCTCAAAGATCTCAAAAGGAAGCCGCTCCACAGACGCTTCTTTACCGCCCGGGTTCTGGTTCCATTCCAAATCAAATACAATAAAATTTTTCATAATACAAGAGTATAGCACAGTTTTTTCTGCCCGTCACTGAGAAAATTGTTGCTGTACACGGGCAGGGATCAGTCGCTTACTTTTTTCTTGCACTCTGTTTCAAATAATCCTATAATAAGCATAGTTTGAGATAGAAAAACTACAGCAACAGCGTTTCCGCCTCTGTAGGATCACTCAGGTAAGACCATCTGCTTCTGATCTGGTGCTTTTATCTGGAGATTTGCTGCGCTGGAACGCGGAAAGGATTCTTATCATGAAACACATCACAGGACTTGCGCATATCGCGCTTTTCACAAAGGATCTTGAAACATCCATAAAATTCTACGAATGTCTCGGTGGAAAGGTCACTGGACAGGCTGATGTCCAGAAGCCGCTTGGAACTAACCACATCAAGATCGTCAGCATGCCGGGCTTTGACCTCGAGATCATCGAGCCACATGACGGCACTGATGTGACCGCCCTGGGCGGTCTCTTCCCGCACATCGCAATCGAAGTCAATGACATCGACGCTGCCATCGCAGACTTAAAGGCAGCCGGGATCACAAACTTCCGGGGCGGTGTCGACAAGGCAGCTGACCTCCCGATCTTCGGCGGCATCCGCAACGCATTTTTTATCGGACCGAACGGAGAACAGCTGGAGCTTTTACAGCATCTGTAAAATTCGGTTGACCGCAGATCATGCGGATCACTGTAATTTAAGTACATAAGTAAAGTCCCCGGATAAGGAACTACCGCAGCTGGTCAACTGACCGCTGGCACATTCCCTATCCGGGGGCTTTTTATCTTATCCCAATAACGCCTTCAAATCCTCCTCCGGTGTCGTCACCGGACCGATTCCGTAGTTCTCCACAAGGAAATTCAGGATATTCGGGGAGAGGAACGCCGGTAAGGACGGGCCGAGGCGGATATTCCTGATCCCAAGATGCAGGAGTGTCAGGAGAATACACACTGCCTTCTGCTCATACCAGGAGAGCACGAAGGACAGCGGAAGCTCGTTCACCCCGCACCCAAACGCCTCAGCCAGCGCCATAGCCACCTTGATGGCACCATAGGCATCGTTGCACTGGCCCATGTCCATGATCCGTGGGAGACCGCCGATATTTCCAAGGTCCAGATCGTTAAAGCGGAACTTTCCGCATGCTAACGTCAGGACAAGGCTGTCCGCCGGAGTCTGCTTTACAAAATCCGTATAGTAGTTTCTTCCCGGCTTCGCGCCATCGCAGCCCGCAACGAGGAAGAAATGTCTGATCGCGCCGGATTTTACCGCGTCGATGACCTGATCAGCCATGGAAAGGATCGTTCCATGTCCGAATCCTGTCATGACCTGAGTTCCGCCGTTGATTCCCGTAAACTGGCGGTCTTCCTGATATCCGCCGAGTTCCAGCGCCTTCTCGATCACCGGGGTAAAGTCTTTCTCATCATCAATATGAACCATTCCCGGATATGCTACGACCTCCGTCGTGAACACGCGGTCCGCGTAGGATTTCTTCGGCGGCATCAGACAGTTTGTGGTAAAGAGGATCGGAGCCGGGATATCCGCAAATTCCTTCTGCTGATTCTGCCATGCAGTTCCGAAATTGCCCTTTAACTGCGGATACTTTCTGAGCTCCGGGTAAGCGTGGGCCGGCAACATCTCGCCGTGGGTGTAGATGTTAACGCCTTTTCCCTCTGTCTGCTTTAAGAGAAGCTCCAGGTCCTTGAGGTCATGTCCCGTCACAACGATAAACGGTCCTCTTTCTACTACAAGCGGTACGCTGACCGGGATCGGAGTCCCGTAAGTTCCCGTGTTTGCTGCGTCCAGCATCGCCATGCAGGTGAGGTTCACCTCGCCGACCTTCAGGACCGTCGGGAGCAGGCTTTCGACGGTACCGTCTTTTGCGATCTCCCGGAGCCCCGTTAAGAAGAACTGGTTTACCGTCTCATCAGATGCCCCCAGCATCAGCGCATGGTACGCGTACGCCGCCATACCCTTTAATCCGAACAGGATCAGGGATTTCAGGGAGCGGATATCAGGGTCCATGTCCCACAGCAGACCGAGATTATAATCATCCGTATCTTGCACACTTGCTGCCGCACCCGACTCTCCCGCTGCCTTTTCGCGCGGTCCTGCACTTTTCTTCACCGGCGCTGCGAGCAGCCGCTCCTTCTCCCTGTGCGTCTTCTCAATCTGCGCCCGGATCGCGTCATCATCAAAGCTTACATTCGTAAGTGTCGTAAAAAGCCCCTCGATCACCGTGCGGTACACTCGATCTCCCGGACATTCCACGCCTTCTGCCGCTCTCGCAAGCCCGATCATCGCACCTACAAGCTGGTCCTGCAGCCTTGCTGTCTCCGCCGTCTTTCCGCAGACACCCGTGCTCCCGGTACATCCCGCGCAGCCTGCGGTCTGCTCACACTGATAACAGAACATTTTTTGATCCATTTCATATACCTCCATATATTTCCCCGACTCTTCCCGCGTGACTCCAGGCAGCCCATACAAGCAGCCAACACTGTCTTCGCAGTTTTGCCGATCTCAAATTATCCTGACACGCCTGCCGTCCCTGCGGCAGCCATAACCGATAAGTCATCATGTTTCCCTGTCCGGCACCGCCGAACCATGTACACATTATATCCGCGAAATCAGCTTTCGTATGTTGTAATTACAACATTTTTAAACAGACCACCTGGAAATAATTTCCACATGTCCACCTCTCACACTTTTCGCAGACCAGAACGGATCCAGCCGCTCTTTATAATTTCCTGTGCGAATCAGGAATTTTCAGGACTTTAAAATCCATAAATTTCGCTTTTCTTTACATCCATAAACGTTTATAATGGAACAAATGCTTTATGAAAGGATTCAGATTATGTTTCGTATTCTTTCCGCTTTCAGGCGGTTAAATTCATTTCAGATCATTGTTTTAGGCTTTGCCTTCGTGATCTTGCTCGGCGCCGGCATCCTGATGCTGCCGGTATCCTCCGCGGACGGAAGCTGGACTCCATTTGTAAACGCCCTGTTTACCTCCGTCACCTCCGTCTGCGTGACCGGTCTTGTGGTCTGTGACACCGGAACCTACTGGTCTTCCTTTGGACATGCCGTAATTCTGCTTCTGATCCAGACCGGCGGTCTCGGCGTTGTGACGATCTCCGCTTCCTTTACGATCCTCTCCGGAAAGAAGATCGGTCTTTCCCAGCGGAGTATCATGGCAGAATCGGTCGCTGCCCCTCAGCTCAGAGGAGTTGTCCGCCTGACCGGTTTTATTGTAAGAGTCACTCTCGGTATCGAACTGATCGGCGCTCTCCTGATGGCACCTGTATTCTGCCGCGATTTTGGTCTTTTCCGGGGACTCTGGATGTCTTTATTCCACTCCGTATCCGCATTCTGCAATGCCGGAATCGATCTGCTTGGTGTCCGGGGAGCATATTCCTCCCTGACATCCTACGCATATGACCCGCTGATCAATCTCGTGATCATCCTGCTTATCGTGATCGGCGGAATCGGTTTCCTGACCTGGGATGATATTTACAGAAACCGGCACCATATTTCCCGATACCGGATGCAGAGTAAGGTCATCCTCTCCTACTCGCTGGCACTGATCTTTATCCCGGCTATCCTCTTCTTTTTTCTGGAATTTCAGGATATCCCGGCCGGAAAACGGATCCTTGTATCCTTATTCCAGTCGGTGACAACGCGAACTGCCGGTTTTAATACAGCGGATCTTTCCTCCATGCGGGAATCCGGCCAGTTTCTTATGATTCTTCTCATGCTGGTCGGAGGAAGCCCGGGATCCACCGCCGGCGGAATCAAGACGACCACTCTGGCCGTTCTGATCTCCTGTGCGACTGCTGTCTTTGCCAGAAAGGACAGCCCGGAAATGTTTAAACGGCGCATTATCCCCGATATTGTCGCCACAGCGATCGCGATCCTTTTCATGTATACAAGCCTCGGTATCCTGTGTGCCATGACGCTCAGCATTCTGGAAAGCCTGCCTCTTATACCGTGTCTGTTTGAGGCGATTTCCGCCCTCGCTACGGTAGGCTTGAGCTTCGGGATCACCCCGACACTTTCCGTTCCATCGAAGCTGATCCTGATCACATTTATGTTCATCGGCCGTGTTGGCGGGCTCACGATCATCTACGCGACCATGTCCGGTTACAGGATCCGGTGCGGAAAATTCCCGCAGGAAAAAATTTCCGTCGGATAATAGATAATATATTTAAGGAGAAAATTATGAAATCAATTCTTTTGATCGGTCTCGGCCGTTTTGGAAAACATGTTGCCATGCATCTTCACAACCTCGGACACCAGGTTATGGCCATTGACAGTACGGAAGAACGTGTCAACGCAGTCCTTCCCTACGTGACGGAAGCACAGATCGGTGACAGTACAAATGAGTCCTTCCTTTCCTCTCTGGGAATCCGCAATTTTGATGCCTGCATCGTCGCGATCGGCGATAATTTCCAGAGTTCCCTTGAAACGACCTCTCTCTTAAAGGAGCTCGGAGCAAAGCTCGTTGTCTCCCGCGCTTCCAGTGACGTTCACCAGAAATTTCTTCTGCGAAACGGTGCCGATCAGGTCGTCTACCCGGAACAGCAGCTTGCGAAATGGACAGCGATCCGCTTCAGCTCCGACCACATTCTTGATTTCGTCAATCTGGAAGGCGACTACGATATCTATGAGGTTGATCTTCCGGAACGATGGGTTGGCATGAGCGTAGGTGAGATCGATATCCGGAAAAAATACGGCATCAACATCATTGCCGTCCGTCGAAACGGCACCCTGGATTTCTCCGTCAAGCCGGAAACCAGCTTTGAAGAAGGCGATACGATTCTGGTTCTCGGACAGTATCGCGATCTGCAGAAATGCTTTAAGATTTAATATCCTGTTTGCTCCAGTGCGCGCCTGCGAAACCTGCCGCCTGCAGCTTCTTTTGTATGCATGGCAGCATAAAAAGCCATTTTATGGATATCTCCTGAATTCCAGGACTTTCCCATAAAATGGCTTTTTATTGACATTTTTATTTCACATCTGTTATTTATCTATCCACATATTCCCCATAAGCGATCAGCGGATCCCCTGTCTTCACGCCAAGACCTACCGTCTGGTACAGAACGATTCCCGGATAGTCTGCCCGATACTCCCGTAAAAGGTTTCCCCAGATATCTCTCACCGTTCCCAGAACCGCACCTCCCGCGAACGTATCTCCTGCGGAAAATACCGGATACCACAATCCATCTGTCTCTGCCTCCAGATACTCTGCTCTGGTCACATTTTTCTGCTGCACTGTATGAACCTCTTCACCGGAAAGAAGTCCCATGCGGATCATAATATTCTTCACATCCCGCTTATATGCCTGAACTTCGCTGTCCGTAAATTTTCCGCCGCCTCCGCGCTCCATGAGGATCGCAGGAAGACCTCTTTGGCAAGCGCTGCTATACGCGCCGGTGGTCGCTGTGGAGCTGGCACGCACTTCCATATCCGCTGCCATTGCCATGTTCGCAGACACCCTGGCGATCTTTTCTCCTGCTGCCACATTATAATAGACAAACGGCATAACCTCTTCACTGGTATCCCCCGCATGAAGATCGATATAGTAGTCCGCCTTTGACTGGAGTTTTTCCGTGATCGTCCACGCGATCCGCTCCGACAATGTTCCATCCTTTTTCCCCGGAAATACCCGGTTCAGATTTTTTCCATCTTCAGGCACGAAAAAGCGCACATAATCCCGGAATGCTGAAGGATTTGCCACATGAAGGCAGATCACATTCCCCGCAGTATCCTTGGGATCAAGCTCTCTGGAAAGCTCGGAAAGCGCCTGCACGCCGATATATTCCGCTCCATGGACTCCCGCTGATATCATCATCGTAGGTCCTTCCTTTGCCCCGCAGATAAGTGTTAGCGGAAGTTTCTGTCCGCCGCCTTCTATTTCCAGCCACCCAGTCTTCTTTTCTCCTGCTTCTGCACAGATCATTCCGATCTCCAGCATATTTCTGCCACCTCCTGAGCATATTTTCTGTCGTGCACTGTAACTGTTCAATGCACTCACAGCTACTATGCACTTTCTTCACTTTCTTTTACGTCCATTTCATCATCGTACTCTTCATCAAACTCAATAATGGAATCCAGCAGCTTTCGCGCATACACATCCGTAGTCTGCGCGATCCGGGATACCGGGATATGTTCCGTGATCCGTCCTTTATATAAGAACATGACTTCGTCGCAGAGATATGTGACTGATGTAAGGTCGTGGGTGATAAACACATACGTCAGCCCCAGCTTCTCCTTCAGCTCCTTTAAGAGATCCATCACCTGCACCTGCGTGTGCGCGTCGAGGGAAGAGATCGCCTCATCAAACAGGATAAACTCCGGCTCACACGCCACGGCACGGGCGATGCAGACACGCTGAAGCTGTCCACCCGAAAGCTCATGCGGAAAACGGTCGAGAAACGTCTCATCCAGGCCGACTAACTCCAAAAGTCTGCAGTATTCCGCGCTCCGGTCCGTTTTTTTTCCGTTCTTCCGTTCCTTCACCCGAATTCCTTCCGCCAGAATATCCCGGATCCTGAACCGCGGATTTGCAGATGTCGTATAATCCTGGAATACAACGCTGAGCATGTTCTGAAGATTCTTCTTTCCATCTCGTGACGCATACACATTTTTCCCTTCCAGCAGGTATTCCCCGCTGTCCGGCTTTAACAGACCGCAGATCACCCGTCCAAGCGTCGATTTTCCACTTCCGGATTCACCTAAGATTCCAAGGCAGCTTCCTTTGGGGATCGAGAGTGACACATTAAACAGTACCTGTGTCCTGCTGACACCAAAGATCTTTTCCTGCCGCTCACTGCGAAAGCTGACGCAGATATCTCTCATCCGGATCATGCCGCACCTCCATTCTCATGCCCAATGCTTTCCCTGTATTTTTTCATGACCGCCGACCGTTTTTCCACCAGAAGTCTCGTATATGGATCTGACGCATGATGCAGGATATGGGAAAAGCTTCCCCGGTCCGCGATCGTTCCGCTGTTCATGACCACAAGGTCGTCCGCAACCTTAGAGATCGCACCGAGATCGTGGGTGATAAAGATCATTGCCGTATCATGCTCTTTCTTGATCCGGACAAATTCTTCCAGGATCTCATACTGGGTGATCGAATCGATGGCCGTTGTCGGTTCATCCGCGATCAGAAGTGCCGGTTTTAATGCCATCGCGATCCCGATCATGATCCTCTGCAGCATGCCGCCGGAGAGCTGATGCGGGTATTTCTGAAGCGTCTCCTCCGGATTGCGGATCCGCATGCGTTCCAGTGTCTCCAGTGACTTCTCTCGGATCTCGTTCGCATTCCAGTCCGTGTGTGTCGCAAATGTCTCCCCGATCTGGCTTCCGATTCGGTAGAGTGGGTCAAAACACGTCATCGGGTTCTGTAGGACGACAGCGATCTCACTCCCACGGATCTTTCTCATGGACTCCCCACTTTCCTTTAAGAGATCCTTTTCCCCAAACCAGGCATGACCGGAGACGGAGAAATTCTTATCGAGAAGTCCCAGCATCGCCTTGATGCTCATGCTTTTTCCGCTTCCCGATTCTCCCAGGATTCCAAGGCATTCCCCTCGCTGAACCTCAAAGTTTACATGGCGGACAAGCTCTTTTTCCGGTCTGCGCGGAATTTTTAACGTTACGCACAAGTCTTCCGCCCGTATCACTGTGCTCATACATTCACCTCCTTCGGATCAAGAACATCCCTCAGCGCGTCTCCCATCAAGTTGAAGGCAGATACCAGGATCACGATCGCGACACCCGGCACGATCATCTGGGTCGGATTGCTGGTGAGGACATTTTTTGCCTCATTTAACATTGCTCCCCACTCCGGTGTCGGTGCCTGAACACCGAGTCCCAGGAATGAAAGCGTGGAGATATTGATGATCGCCCAGCCCACATCGAGTGACGCGAGAACCGCGAGGTCCGCCGCGATGGACGGCACCAGATGGCGGAACAGGATAAATCTCTCCGGAGTTCCCACGCATCTGGAAAACTGGACGAAATTGCGGTCTCTGTGCTGCATGACTCCGGTCCGGATCATTCGTGCATACCAAGCCCACTTGATGAACACATTCGCCAGGATCACGTTCTGGACATTGATGCCGAGAAGCGCAACCACCGCAAATACCATAATCTGACTTGGGAAGGAGAGCATAACGTCGACCGTCCGCATGATGATCTCCTCCGGGATTCCGCGGAAATATCCCGCCAAAAGTCCCATAAGAGCTCCAAGACCGATGGTTCCAAGCATCGTCAGGACTGCCAGCCCCAGTGTCGGGCGGATCCCATAGATCATTCTCGAAAGAATACAGCGGCCAAGATTGTCCGTTCCAAGCGGATATTCAGCCGAAAATCCGGCAAATTTGTTGAGGATGTCCGTTTCATACGGATCGTTCGGCGCAATAAACGGGGCGAAGATCCCCACGAGCGCTGTGAGGAGAACGATCGCCACAGTGAACATTGCAGTCCTGTTATGTAAAAAGCGCTGAAGCATTAATGTTCCTCCCTTCTCATACGCGGGTCTGATACCGTCTGTAAAATATCGAATAACAGATTGAAAACGACAAACAGGACTCCGATCAGAAGCACGTATGTCTGGATCACCGGATAATCCCGGTTAAAAATAGAACTGATGCAGAGCGTCCCGAGTCCAGGCCATGCAAACACATTTTCCACCACGATCGTTCCTGAGATCAGCTGCGGAATGCTCATTCCGACTGCAACGATACAGGTGTGCATGGAGTTTTTCAGGATATGTTTTACAAGGATCAGCTTCTGGGGCAGCCCCCTGACATTCGCGTAAAGGACATAATCCTGCTTCATATTTTCCAGCATGTTGTTGCGGATCAGACGGATATAGGTAGAAATATAGCTGAGTGACACCGTGAATGCCGGGAGGATCAGATGTTTCCATGTTCCGTTTCCGCTTGTCGGAAGAAGATCCAGCCTGATGGATACAAGCCACATGAGAAGTAGTCCCACCCAGTATGCCGGCATCGCCGTTGTCATAAAGACGATGGCTCTCATGATCTTATCGAACCATCCATCTTTATAGACAGCGCAGAGAAAGCCGATCGGCAGACTTAAAAGGATCACCATCACGAAAGAAACGCCCGCCAACTGGAGTGTCGCAGGCATACATCTTGCCAGTTCACCCGCCACAGTTCTTTTCGGATTTACATAACTGATCCCAAAATCTCCCTGCAGGCAATCCGCAAGCCAGGAAAAGTACCGCACAAGATATGGCTTATCAAGTCCCAGCTCTGCACGGACTTCCGCGATGGCCTCTTCTGTTATGATGGGCACCTGGCGGACACGCAGCGCTACCTCCGCCGGATCCGACGGGATCAGGTTAATAAATACAAAGCAAACAAATGAAATCACGATCAGAAGAGGGATCGCTGACAGGATCCGCTTAATGACGTACTGTTTCATGAAATTCTCCTTTCCGTACATACGCACAACAACAAGCCGCCCGGATGGACGGCCTGTCAGATCGGGCTTTATCTCAGTCTCCGACTGAGATAAACGCTCCGCGAGGATGCGCAGTGATTCTGTAAAGAATATGTCAGCTTGCGCTGACCGGAATCACGCGCCAAGTCTCACGGACGTTCGACTTGAATTTTTACTCAAAATAGAAATCCGCAAACGGAACTTCGTACTGGGTCTGTGTGAAATGGAAGCCCTGAAGATCCGAACGGTAGATCGCCTTATTGCACTCATATGTGAGCGGAATGTATACCGCGTCCTCATGGAGTCTTGTCAGGACAAATGTGTAGAGTCCCTGGCGTTTTGTCTCGTCGGTGGATACAAGAATATCCGTGATCGCCTGGTCGATATCCGCCTTATCTTCAAGTCCGAGCTGCGCTGCATAGTCACCGTAAACCGGTGCGCGCATCGCTGCCAGGGAAGACTGTGGATCATACGGCGTACCCCAGCAGATATTGAATACCATGTCGAAGTTACCGGCTTTCATATTGTCGCGATAGGACTGTTCTTCCTCTCCGTGGATATTTAAGGAAATTCCGATCTTCTGGTATTCACTCTGCAGATACTCAGCGATCGCTTTCTCTGTTACGCTGTCACTGTTGTAAAGAAGATCGATGTTTAACTTCTGACCGTCTCTTTCACGGATCTTGTCCGCTCCAACGACCCATCCGGCTTCGTCTAACATACTCTGGGCAAGCTCCACATCGTATGCGTACGGCTCAAGGTCGATATCGCAGTACGGAACTGTCTTCGCAAACAGAGTGTCTGCCGGCTGCTCAAGTCCATAGAAGATGCCGTCGGAAATTGCCTGCTTGTTGGTCGCGTGCTGAAGCGCCTGGCGGACTTCCTTATCCGCAAGGACATCTCTTGTCGTGTTTAATACGATCTGACGGGTAGATGTCGGGTCAGAAAGGGATACTGTAAATTTATCGTTTCCTGTGTACTGGTTGATAGCGTCCGCGTCGATCATGTTTTTACCGAAAATCATGTCGATCTCGCCTTTCTCCAGCGCAAGGATTCTCGTCTGGTTATCCGGGATCACCTTAACTGTGATCTTTTTGATCTTCGGCTGTTCACCCCAGTAATTTTCATTTGCCTCAAAAACGGCATATTCGTCTGTCACAAAATCAGTCAGGACATACGGACCTGTTCCGATATACGCGTTGACTCCGTCCTTTGTGCTTCCATCCTTCATCGCCTTCGGAGAGATCATGGCAAACGGTCTCGTAACACCAAGCTCTGTTAAAAGCGGGTAGTAAGGCTCGGAGAGTTCGATCACGAAGGTCTTATCATCCGGTGCCGATACGCCCACGAGAAGATTCATCATCTCCAGCCATGTATGACGGTCCTTGTTCTCAATGATCGCGTCAAAGTTTGCCTTGATCGCGTTTGCGTCGCAAACTTCCCCGTCGGAGAATTTCACGCCGTCACGAATGTGGAATGTATAGGTCTTTCCATCATCACTGATGTCCCAGGACTCCGCCAGGCATCCCTCATATCCATCTGCCGTAATGTTTACAAGTGTCTCATAAAGCATCTCCTGGGCATACATTTCTCCTGCATAGAGATGCGGATTTAAGTCGCGGATGTCGCGATAGTTTACAAATACAAGTTCTTCTTTTGCTTCAGAAGAACCGGCTTCCGATGCTGCGGCACTGTTCTCTGCTCCTGCTGCTGCCGTTGTCTCTGCTGCGTTTCCTGCTCCGCCGCATCCTGTCAAAGATGCCGCCATAAGACCTGCCAGGCACAGGCTAAGTACTCTTTTTTTCATGTTGTCCTCCTCTTGAGTATGTGTGGGGGATCTTTACATTTTTGCAATCCCCGCTTGTGTCTGTTTTTCGCAGGAATTACTATACCATGGTTAGTCCAAACTTACCAATGCCATTTCATGGGGGATTAGTTATAACAAAAGCGTATAGCAATGAGGATTTTTTATATGATATCACTCATATAAATACCATCTGCTATACGCTTTTCATTTCAAGTCGAACGTCCATGAGGTCTGGCGCGTGATTCTGGTCAGCGTAAACTGATTTATTCTTCACAGAATCACTGCGCATCCTTGCGGATATCCATTCCAGATCGGTTCCGTCAACAGGATTTTAGAGTTCAAATACGCAGGCCTGCTGAACCGTTACTGACTAACATCATCACTGTAAATATGTCTTCAATTTCCCCAGATACTGCTCTGCCTCCGCAGACAGCGAGGCATTCTCCGCCGCCACAAACCCGAATGCCAGGAATGGCTCACAGTCCTCGATTTTAAGTGCTTTGATTCCGTATTTCCGGTAACCTGCCGGGACAATATCGATCCCCAGGCAGCACACGTCAGAATGCAAAAGCAGGTTATTGATCATGTAATCGCTGTTTGTATAAAACCTGTCATTCATATGCTGTTCCGAGATGAACGCACCGACGCTGATCCTCTCGATATGATGTTCCATGGCAAAGAAATCTTCCGTCTCCGTCACAAATTTCATCCCCTTCAGTTCAGGAAAGCGAATGGATTCCCGTTCATATAGCGGATGATTTTCCCCAACATAGACACAAATCCCCCTAAGCGCCAGCTTATAGAATTCCAGTTTTTTATGCCACATGATATGCTGAAAGCACGGCATCTGCGCCTCCGCGAAATAGACGATCCCGATCTCTGAGATCCTTGCCGCCACGTTATCTGTGATCTCCTCCACAGTTCCTTCCCGGTATTCATATTTTATCTGCTCTCTACCGCCCTGATACAGCTGCACCATCAGTTTTGTGAGCAGGCCACTCCTGTAACCGGACACCGAAAATCTTCTCCCGTTCGGCCGCTCCGACATCGAACGGATGACATTGGAGTGTTTTAAGATGCTCATCGCATGACCATAGAGTTCTTCCCCCTGTGGTGTCATCTTGATTCCCTTGTTGCTTCTCTCCAGAAGCGTCACATGCAGCTCTTTTTCCAGACTGTTTAACACGCGGCTCACATTCGGCTGTGTTGTATATAATTTCTCTGCCGCGCGGTTCAGGCTCCCATACTCCACCGCCGCCGCAAAATATTCCAGTTGTTTGATCTCCATTTTATTATTTTCCTGTAACCATTCAGTACCTTCACGGTTACCTTTTCCTTTCCATTCACAAGTACATGCTGCAGCACAGTTGTCTGTGTGATATGTTAGCATAAACTAACTCGTGCGGCAAGCTCTTTTTCCATTTCTGTTTTGCCGATCCATGTCTCGACCATCGGAAAACATCGTTACATTTTTCTTGATAATGCCGCTGATTTTGATAAAATATAATTATCTACGACAGAGGAGTGACAGCCATGGTTACATTAAATGATTATCTTTATTCCGGCGATACCATGTTCAAAATTTTAAAAAACTACAGCCAGGACCTGAAGAAAGAGGCAAAATGCACCGGCAATGAGATCGACCTGATGCATGCGAACTTTCTGCTCCAGATCCGGGAGCTGCTCGAGCACAATGATTTCCTTACTGCCCAGTCCCAGAAGATCCGGGAATTTTATATCCATATGGCAAAGGAATATCCGCTTTTGGCCTTTAACTTCAAAGGGCGCATCAAATCCCTGATCCGCGCGGAGGCAAAGTTCAACGGCTACATCGTCGAATATATCTATGATTACTATATGGAAAATAAGGCCTACCCGTCGATTTCCGAACTCAAGCAGCGCCTCAGCTGTTTTCGGGATCTGATCGCATACCGGATCGTGACTTCTCTGCCGAAATGCTACCTGAAACCTGATGAATCTCAGGAAGAAGCTGACCTCCGATACCTCTACCAGATCGCCAACGAACTTCCGGGCTTTCTCGAAGAGCGGGGATTTACCGCGGAACTGGCCTACGGTGTGAAGAAAAGCACCTCGCCGTTATTAAACGATGATGTGAAGCCTTACTACCGCGACTATATCTGTGGAAATACTTCTGAGGACTACCAGTCACTCCACATCACCTTCTACGACAACAGCTCCCGCAGCTATATGGAAGTCCAGCTCCGCACCAAGCACATGGACGATATTGCGGAGATCGGTGTCGCCAACCACTTAAGCTACGAGAAGCGCCCGCCGCGACGAGATCCCTGTGGGCGAATGCGTCTACTTTGATGAAGCCTACGAGCGCTGCCGCCGCCTCGTAACCTTAAACCTCGCCGACCTCGACGTAAACATGTTCTCCGCCATCAATAATGACCTCGTAAACGATGGCTGCGGCCTCTACCGCGGACGCCTGATCCTGCCCTATGAGCATTTGTCGAGACATCAGAATGAGCTGGTGGATTAACCCTCAATCACTGATCATATAAACAATTTTGTACTCCTGCAGGAGTATCGCCGAAGATCCTGTCTTACTATGGGGCAGGATCTTTTTATTTCTATCCTCACGTTATTTCACTTTCTGAACTATCATTGATATTTCTCCGGTTCTGCCATATATTTAGGTTCCGAAGTAATATTTGGATTTGCTTTTTTTCGCAGAGGAACTGCTTCTGCTACATGATCCAATGGATCTTAAACTTTATTCTGGTGGAATCCGCGCTTCATCCCGTCTACCAAAAAGATATCGAAAAGGAATTTTCTCACCACATTACTCAATCAAGTTTATCGTAGAAAATTCCGTGAATAAGACAAAGGTCACATGACTCCCACCGATCAAAGGGGGCCAAGTGACCTTTACTTCTTCTGAATGCACTACCCCAGCTTATCTGAAGCGGCAATACACTTTTACAGCATCTTCAAAATCTCATCCCGATCCAGTACAATACTCTGGATTCCTTCTCCAGACAAGATCTCCTCCGCAAGAGCACTCTTGCTCTCCTGAAGCTTTTTAATCTGCTCCTCGATCGTGTTCTCCGCGATCAGGTCATAGACCGTCACCGTGTTCCTCTGACCGATCCGGTGCGCACGGTCTGTTGCCTGATTCTGCGCAGCAACATTCCACCATGGATCGTAGTGGATCACGATATCTGCCGCCGTCAGGTTCAGTCCTGTACCACCAGCTTTCAAGGAAATACAGAACACAGGAACATCGTCCGTCTCAAAGGAATCCACAAGCCGGATCCTCTGCTCCTTCGACACGCTTCCATCAATTCGGTGATCCTCGATTTTCTCTTTCGCAAGCGCCTTTTCAATTTCATCCAACACACTCGTAAACTGGGAGAACAGAAGCACCTTATGTCCACCGTCGACTGCCTGTCTCACAAGTTCCACACAGGCATCCATCTTCGCGTTTTCACCGTGATAGTTTTCCAGAAATAACTCCGGACCGCAGCAAAGCTGGCGCAGTCTTGTGAGTTCCTTCAATACTTCCAGCTTGCTCTGTTTAAATTCCTCTTTGCTCTGCTTTTCCAGATACAGTTTCAGCCGCTTTGCGTATGCGTCATACAGCTTTCTCTGCTCTCCTTCAAGCTCAATCGTTACCGTCTTTTCAATCTTGTCCGGAAGCTCCGTGAGCACATCCTTTTTCAGTCGGCGAAGAATAAACGGATGTACCATGCTGCGCAATCTCGCACTCACTTCTTCATCTCTGTCATTCATGATCGCTTCTTCAAATTTCTCCCGGAAGCCTTGGTATCCATAAAGGAAGCCTGGCATCAGGAAATCGAAAATACTCCAAAGCTCACTGAGACGGTTTTCCATCGGAGTTCCCGTCAGCGCCATCCGGAATCCACTCTGGATCAGACGCACACTCTTTGCCGCCTGGGTACCATGGTTTTTGATGTACTGCGCTTCATCGATCACCTGATTTGCGAACCGGATATTCTCGTAGCATGCAATATCGCGTTTCAGAAGGTCATAGGATGTGATCCATATATCCCTATCTTCCTCATTCTGGATCATTTCCTGCCGCTCTGCCGCATTTCCTGTAATCACCTTGCAGGAAAGCTCCGGCACAAACTGGCCGATCTCTTTTTTCCAGTTGTATACAAGAGAAGCCGGAGTAACGATCAACGTCCGCAGTTCATCTCCTGTCTTTCCTTCCTCTTTCTCAGATAGCAGGAACGTCAGCATCTGAAGAGTCTTTCCAAGTCCCATGTCATCCGCAAGGATTCCGCAGAAGCCGCATCGTTTTAACGTCTTCATCCACCGGAATCCATCCGCCTGATACGGGCGCAGGATTCCCCTCAAGGATTCCGGGACCTCATCATTTGCCTCTTTTGCTGTATCCATATTAAAG
Source organism: Clostridium sp. AF28-12 (assembly GCF_003435225.1). Taxonomy (NCBI): domain Bacteria; kingdom Bacillati; phylum Bacillota; class Clostridia; order Eubacteriales; family Clostridiaceae; genus Clostridium; species Clostridium sp. AF28-12. Next base: position 157,993 of record NZ_QWGJ01000005.1, read on the forward strand.
AGCAGCTCTTTGTACTTCCGATTCTCCTCAAGGATAATCCCATCCCGGTTCTTCAGCATCTCGTCCAGATAAAGTGCCCGGAACGCCGGAATCTCCATACTCGCCGGATCTTTCTTTCCATACTGTAAAAAGGTCTCAGCAAGAACCGCCCACTCCTTCTGTTTTTCCGGATCTGTTGTCATAAAGCTGCCATTTTTCAGGCGGAAAAATTTCTTTTTATTTGAATATAACGACAGGATCTCCGCAAGCTCATCCTTTGTCATATCCGGCGCCTGAATCGACATATAAAGAAGACCTGTATCCATGCGGATTCCGATATCCACCGATGGCAGCTTCCGCACCTTCAGTTTCTGAAGCGCGTCCGAAATAAATACTTCCCCGGATTTTCCTAACTCCGTCACACTCTCTGTCAGAAAATGATACAGCTCCTCCGGACCGCCGGAGAGGCACATTGACTTGTTGGTCTCATCATAGGCATTGAAATATTTTCCGGTCACTCTCCGCAACTCTTCCTCAAATCCGTTGTTTCTCACGGAACGGTCTGTCTCATCATAAAGAAGATATTCTTTCCCGCTTCTGTCATACCTGCATTTTACCTGGCAGGAGATGATCTCATCCTGAGAGATATCAAGATAGATCGATACTTTCGGGATCTCCGGACGATACTCATCCAGCGCAAATCCCGTTGTCTGGATCTCTGTCTGATCCTCGATTGCCGGAAGCACCTGCCCAAAAAACAGGGGGAGTTCTTTATTTCTGATATAAAATTCCGACTTTCCAGACAATAACTCCAAAATTTCTCCCAGACGTCCACCCTGCTGATTCCTGGTACGGCTGACCCGGTCTCCTGTCTGAAAATAGATCCAGTCTTCCGTCTTAGCAAGGATAAAAAAGCTTTTCGTCTTTAAAAGCATTCCATATGGCTGCCTCTCCATGGAAATCTCCGGTCCCGCACCATCAAGTCTGATTCTTACCTGATCATCTCCGACATAGCATGGAATCTCTCCCACATTTTCCATCCATGCGTCAAGATCGCGTCCTTCCAGATAAACATATCTCTCATTGTAACTGCCACTCGTGCGCAGAAACATAGTTGAGAAATATGGTGTGCTCTTTTTATGACGGTACTGTCCCAGCAGAAGCTCCATCGCTCTCCGCCCATCCATGTCAAACTGGTCAAGCGATGAAAGACAGTCTGTCTTTCCGATCTGGTACACTCTTCCCTCATCGCAGGATCTAAACAATTCCAGCATGCTTTTTACCACATACCTTCTCTTACTTCCGATCTTCAGCTCCAGGGAGACACCACCCTTTTCTTTCGCCAGATGGCATTCCATATGAAGTTCCGTGTTTGTCGCAAGTTCCGCCAGCGGATCCATATTCCCGACCTGGGGCATGTTCAACATTTCAAGAAGATCCTGATCCGTTTTTCTCAGAACTCCCGGAACAAATGGATCCGGTACTCCGGCCTGCTCCGCCAGCTTCTTTTCGATTTTTGTTCCCCGGAAAATTTCCGTTCCCCAATGATCCATCAGATATTGGGAGAGAAGCGCGGTGACATGATGGCAGCAATATCTGTTCCTATTAAATTCTGAGCAGCTGCAGTTTGCCGAGATCCATTCCCCGTGTGTTTCGTCCACGTACACGTTGCATAACGCGCTCTGCGTATTGGAATCATTCTTCCAGACTGCCCTCAGTGAAAAGATCTTATCCCCTGACACATAAGGAATCCCAGCCTCCCTCTGCTCGTTTGCCAGCATCTTAATCCTGATATCTTTTTTAGGCTCCGCCAGAGCCAGCTCCAGACCATTGACCTGCTCTGTCCCATTGAAATCTCTCTCAAAATGTCTGAGATCGTAAACTATCTCATTCTTTGTCCCCACGCCTCTCACCTTCTTCCACAGCAATTCTTGTATTTCTTTCCGGAACCGCACGGACACGGGTCATTCGGATATATCTTCTTTTCGACCCGTACTACTTTTTTCTTTGTCACCGCACGGTTGATCTCCGTCTCCGTATATCCTCCCAGTGGTATTTTCCTCACCGTCCGCTGCGCACGTTCAAGAATCTCCATGATATCGCCAAGGTATGAGGATCTTCTGCCCGATAATAATACCTTCTGAAGATATCCGGTAAGCTCTCCCACCGGAATTCCTGTATGTATCGCTTTTTCAAGTTCCCCAACTATAAATCTTCCGTTCGTTCTCTCACAGCGGTATTTTCTCTCCATCATGTCTATCAGCGCTTCCCTGTCTTTTTCTGAAAAACCGATGCCGGAAATTGCGATATCCTCGATCTCCGCCTTTGTCGGAACATAATGGAACCGGTCTGACGTAAGAAATGACCGATATAACAGCTTTACAGAATTGGAGGAAACACTCTGCGAATCATAGTAGACTTCCATCCCCACTATCTTTTTGATATTATACTGGAGTGCGCACTGCATCGCCTGTTTCCAGAAAGTTCCTACCCGCTCTGCCGCATTTTGCTCCGGACACATGATCTTATAAAATTCAGTCACCAGCTCCCGGTCCGCAAAGCCGTAAAGCCTGCATGCTGCCAAAAAGCAGGTCTGCTCCGCATGGTCCTTTATGTATTCTCTTTCTTTTCCGCTCCCCAGCCAGTTTTCAAAAAATTCCATGAATTCTTTTGCCAGTATCGTGCGATACCAGTAATTCTCATCAACAAGACGGTTCCTGCTTAAAACCGGGAATGTTGTATCCACCGCGTCTCCATTTACAAATTTACTGCCCTGAATGCAGAGCTCTTTGACCCGAAAATACTCAGTGATTCCCATTGTCTGCATGATATTTTCCCAGAAATCTGATTTTCCGGCTTCTTTTATGATTCCCTTTTCCAGCTCAGCTTTTCTCAGGTAGACATTGACAGGAAGCTTGTTTTCTTTTATTAATATTTTCAGATCCGCAGCCGTGCCGGAATCCAGCAATGATTGCCACGGTGTCGCAATTTCCCAGGCAAAGTCCGGCACCACAAGTTCCGGGGCGAATACCTTACTGATCTCCTTATTCAGATATTTTTGAAAGTGCTCCGCCTCTTCAGGCGCAAACGCAGGATAACCAAATGCCGTCTTTCTTGTCCGCCTTGGAATTGTCCTGTATCTTTCGAGAATCGGGGCTGTCTCCCCGGATCCATCAAACTCCTCAAGGACTTCCAGATAAATCGGTGTGATCGATTTGTCCGTATAATTTACGGTCAGGAGATCTCTGACGTGGATCCGGTCCTTAAGCTTTGTCTCCGGGGACTGGCTGGCTCCCGCCTCATTTAACAGACTTCCTCTTACATCCCCATATTCATATACAATACGGACAAGTTCCAGAAGTTCTCCCACCGTTTTTTCCGAATCGATCCGCACCTCACGGATCTGCTGTGGGTTTGTCCTCGCCGCCGTCATTTTTATCCTGAACATCCTCATTATTTTTCTCCCAGCTGCCTGACAGGCACCTCTGTCTGTGTATTTTTCTCTCTAAATTTTAAAAAAAGGAGATAACTCTTCCTCAAGCTATCTCCTTGTCCTATATTCAGAATTATATGTACTTTTACAGTTTCCGTCAAGATATTTGTCTTCTACACCAGATTCTTCATATCCTTAAACGCCGTCCGCTCCATCTTCTCCCGAAGGTCATTCCTGATCTTCGCGAAGTCCTCACGGACAAGCTTCTTTTCTTTTACGAGGCACTCACCCGCAACATAAACATCTCTCACATTCGATGCAATCGCGCTGTACACAAGTGCCGAATACGGGTCGTATACCGGAAACATATTCGGGGAGTCGGTCTCTACGAGGACGAGATCCGCCTGTTTTCCGGGCTCGATGGAACCGGTGATGTCACCGAGTCCTAACGCTCTTGCTCCCTCGATGGTCGCCATGGAGACCACCTCCTTTGCCGGAAATGCGCTGCGGTCACGGAGCTCATTTTTGTGGAAGTTCTCACACATCCGCATCTGGATGAACAGGTCTAACGTATTTCCGCTCGCCGGACCGTCGGTGCCGAAGCCGACGGACATGCCGTGCTTATGCATCAGTGACACCGGGGCTACGCCCTTTGCGGCCTTCGTGTTGGAGGCGATGCAGTGGGCCACGGACGCGCCATGCTTCGCTAGGATCTCCACATCATGTTCCGTCGTGCGGATGCTGTGGGCCGCCAGCGTATTCGGTCCGAGGACTCCGATATGCTCCATAAACTCGATGGGCGTCATGTTATACTGTTCCCTTAACTGGGTCATCTCGTAGTCCATCTCCGCCACATGGAGCGTAAATACAGTTCCCGCCTTTACATCCTCCTCATAGGCCCTCTTTAAGGTCTCCGGGCTGCAGGTCGTCGTTCCGTGGGGCGTGATCGCTCCGGAAACGCGCGGGTGATCTTTGTATGCTTCGATCAGGGCGATTCCCCGCCTGATGGCCTCATCCGCGTTCTTACTGTCACAGGAATCCTTTTCCATCACCGTCTCCCCGGCGATTCCGCGGATCCCCATCTCGTCCATGACCTTCGCCACGACTTCCTCGAAATAGTACATGTCAAGCACTGTCGTCACGCCGGAAAGCAGCAGCTCGCCGATGGCGTATCTCGTGGAAAGCCTGGCCATCTCCGCGTCCATAGCCTGGTTCTCCATCGGGAGCAGGAACACCCGCAGGCGGTCCTTGCAGTCGTCCCCGAGACCGCGGAACGGGATCATGCCGAGGTGGCAATGGGTGTTTACGAGGCCTGGGATCACGATAGCGCGCTTCGCGTCGATCTCCTCGAAGGTCTCGCCAGCTTTTAAGATCCCCTGCGCAGTAAGCTCCTGAAGCGTTTTTTCAAGCTCATCTTCCGGACCTGCTGCCAGGATCTTCGTATCCTCAAACATTACATAACCATGATCCCAGACATCACCTGCCGCGTTCATCGTCACAACAATGCCGTTTTTGATAATCTTCTTCATCGTTCTAATTTCATCCTTCATAATTTCGATCTGATCCGGCTCTTCCACTATCCGGGGAGAAAACCGGCGGCGGCCGTAAAACTACTTCCCGTACTTCTCAACCAACGGCACATGTTCCTGCCCCGGCACCGTCAAAAGCCCGTGATCCGTGAGCTTTAACTTCGGTGAAACCGGCAGACAAAGCGTGGACATGGACATGATCACGTTGTTGTTCACATATCCGAGACCTTCCATCGCCGCCCGGACTTCTTTCAGTTCCTGCCCGAGGACCTCGATCGGCTGATCCGAAACGATGCCGCCGATTGTAAGTCTCGCCTCCGCCAGGGACTTTCCTCCGGCGAATACCACATATGCCCCCTGGAGCTCCAGGACGCGCTTCTGGGCCAGTTTCATATCGTTCTCATCTGTTCCCAGGACAAACAGGTTATGGCTGTCGTGGGACCACGTGGTGGCCACAGCACCCGGTTTCGTCAGCGCTCCTTCCACAAGACCATATCCGACATTTCCATTCTTGCCGTACCGCTCGAAAACGACTGCAAGGGAAAGTCCCGCCGACTTCCAGTCAAGCACACCGTCCTTCACCTCGACTCTGCGCTTCACCGGCGTGGTAGCCGTTCCGAAGGTGCCGATCTTCATGACATTGACTTCCGCCCATTTCGCGTCTGGATCTTCCGCCTTTAACACAAAGTCGGAGATCTCCGCCGGACGGCAGTTGATCGTGTGGTAGAACGGATCAGGGAAACTGCATGCCGCAGCTTCTGCCGCACCGCACGCCTCCTCGTCCTTGCAGTACACACACTCGCCCTTCTTATAAACCACCACCGGCTCGATCCCGTCCAGACTGTCAAGCAGCATAAAGTCTGCGATCTTTCCCGGCGCGATCATCCCTCTGTCATCCAGATGCATCCGCCGCGACGGTGTCCAGGTCGCGCAGTAGATCGCTTTCTCCATCGGCATCCCCGCCCTCACAGCCGTCTCGATAATCTTATTGAGATGTCCGGTCAAAAGCTTATCTGCCATCGTGTCATCCGTCACCAGTGCCACATTCTCATAGAGTTCATTGTCGCAGACGGTCTTCACGACCTCCGGCGTCAGGGATTTGAACTGCAGCTCCAGAAACATCCCAAGCTCCGACTTCTCCATCACTGACTGTGGAGTCTGCTGGGTGTGGTCCGCGTCAACACCTTCATAGATAAAGCGGTTAAGATCCGCCCCCGTAAGTCCCGGGCAGTGCCCCTCGATTCGGAGATTCTTTCCCGCGTTCCGGCACACATCGATAAGGTCCCTCGTCCGGCTCGCGCCTTCTGCTGAGAGATCCTTATAGTTCATGATCTCCCCAAGGCAGAGAACTCCATCTAAGGATGCCATCTCAGAAATTTCCTTTACACCAAGTGACGCCCCGGCTGTCTCTAACTTCTCATTTGTCGCCGGTACACTGGACGGGATCGCCCAGAAGATATCCTGCTTCGTCTTCTGTGCCATAAAAGCCCGGATGCCGTCCATGCCGAACACGTTCGCCATCTCGTGGGCATCGGCAACCACCGTTGTTACTCCATATGGAAGCGTGATCCTTGAAAACTCGCCCGGATATGTCATCGAGCTCTCGATGTGCATATGGATATCCACAAGACCAGGCAGCATGTATCTGCCTTTGCCATCGATCTCCCGCACTCCCGGATATGAAATTGCAGGGGAAACGCAATAAAACTTTTCCCCTGCAACTGCCACATCCCGCTTTTCAAAACACTGTCTGAAGGTCTGATAGACCATGACATTTTTCAGAATGAAATCGGGTTTCATATAAAATTCCTCGTTGATTAGTTATTGATGGTTCTGTTCCACTGATCGATCCAGTTATTTAAGATCGGGTTTACGAAAGCGTAGTCAACAACTTTAACCTTCTCAGCTGCATCGCCGTAAGTCATGTTCTGGGACTCTTCCTCAGTGAATGTAACATCCATGTTGGTCGGAGCTTCGTTTAATGCCTTACCTGTCTTTGTCTGGAGCTCTTCGCTGATGCGGTAGTTGATGTACTCGTAAGCAAGCTCCTTGTTCGCACAGTTCTTTGTCACGTTGATGGTGTTGAAGTTTGCGTAAGCTCCGTCCGGTGTAACGTAAACAAGTGTCGGGTTAGCGGCTACGATCGTCGGAACGCCGAAGTCACCGACAACTGCTGCTGCAACCTCACCGGATGTGAACATGTTGATCAGGTCGGAAGACTTTGTGTAAGTCTTAACAAGGTTCGGCTTTAAGTCAGCAAGTGCCTTGAAAGCAGCCTCGCCGTTGTCTGTTGTTACGTCAACGCCTGCGTGGTCGCTTGCAACGTAAACCATAGCCGGTCCGAATGTTGTTGTGATCTCCGGGATGGAAACCATGCCTGCAAGGCGCTCGTCCCAAAGGTCGTCAAAGCTTGTGAGCTCAAATCCTGTAAGCTCCGGGTTGTAGATGATACCGATGCTGTTGATAGTGTACGGAACACCCTGTCCTGCCTCTGCAATCTCCTTTGCAGCCGGAATTAACTTCTCAGCGTTCGGGATCTTGCTTAAATCGATCGTATCGAAAAGTCCCTCGTCAGCGCCCTTTGCTGTCATAGCCTGGGAGAGCTCGATCACATCGATCGTGGAGTTCGGGTCAGCGGATAATTTTGTATAACGGTCGTTTGTGCCGCCTGTCTCAGTAACGATCTCACAGTTGAACTCGTTCTCAAACGGTGTGTAAACTTCCTCTTCGGAAATGTCTTCGCTGAGGCCGTATGTGGATAATACGAGCTTCTGTGCGTCTCCGGAAGCTGTCTTTGTCTCTTCTGCGGAAGCTGTGGTCTCAGAACCTGCTGCCTGGCTTCCTGCTGCTGTGGTCTCTGTTGTGGATGCGCCGCCGCAAGCGGTAAGCATCATTGCTGCGCAAAGTACAACTGCTGCTGTTTTCTTCATGATTTTTTTTTCCTCTTTCTCTCTTTTTGAGATAATATTTCTTCGCGTTGACAGGATCTCTGCCCGCGCGATGGTTCACTAAGTTAAATTTTTATTTTCTCACCAGGATCAGCTTGTCCTTCGGGAGATACAGGCGGATCTTTTCGCCCTCTTTGTAAACATGGTCGGTACCCATATTGACCTTTAAGACTCCGGCTGAAGTCTCGACCTCGTACTGGTAGCTCTTTCCGAGGAAGGTGCGGACGCCGATCGTTCCGCTTAAAACATTCTCTGTCTGGATCTCATCCGCCAGGCAGATATCGTCCGGCCGGATCGTTCCTGCAAAGTTTTCACAGTCAAGATCCATGGAAGTTAAGAACTCACTTCCGTCCGGCGCTGTGTAGACGCCGTCCTGCTTTTTCGCAAGCTCCAGGAAGTTCTCGAAACCGATGAATCTTGCGACGAACTCGGTCGCCGGTCTCTTGTAGATGTTCTCCGGTGTGTCGAACTGCTCGATCACGCCGCCGTTCATAACGGCAACTTTATCGGAGATGGAGAAACATTCCTCCTGGTCATGGGTGACAAATAATGTCGTGATTCCAAGGCGTTTCTGAAGACGTTTGATCTCAACACGCATGGAAAGTCTTAATTTCGCGTCAAGGTTGGATAACGGCTCATCTAAGAGCAGTAACTTCGGCTCAATGACAAGCGCTCGCGCGAGAGCAACTCTCTGGCGCTGTCCGCCGGACATCTGCTTCGGGAAACGGTCTGCAAGCTCGGTCAGACCGCAGACCTCAAGGATCTCTTTGACCTTCTTATCGATCACGTCCTTGTCCATCTTTCTCGTTCTGAGTCCGAATGCCACGTTGTCGTAAACACTCAGATGCGGGAACAGAGCGTAGCTCTGGAATACCAGACCGAACTGGCGCTTGTGGACCGGAACCTTTGTCATGTCCTCACCGTCCAGTGTGAAGGTGCCGCCCTGCGGGTCGATAAAGCCGGCAACCACGCGCAGCGTTGTGGATTTACCGCATCCGCTCGGTCCGAGAAGGGAAACGAGCTCACCTTCCTCGACCTCAAGATTTAATCCCTTTAAGATCTGTTTCTTTTTATCGTAACTAACATCGATTCCATTTAAACTCATAAAAGCCATGGTCATATTCTCCTTATTTCGCCAGGGCTGCGATACCCAGTGTGCGGTCTACGATCACCATGATGATCACGGTAGCTGCCATTAAAAGTACGGAAACCGCCGATACGGTCGGATCATAGTTGTATTCAATATAGTTCATCAGTGTCGACGGGAATGTCGAAACGCCCGGTCCGGATAAGAACATGGACACCGGAATGTTGTTGAAGGAATTGATGAACGCCAACATGAACGCGGAAGAGATTCCGGAAGTCACGTTCGGGAGAACGACTTTGAAAAACGCCGCTCCCTTCGGACATCCGAGGCTCCATGCCGCCTCCTCGATGGAAAAGTCGAACTGTTCCATTGCGGAGCCGACTACGCGGATCACATACGGCAGTGTGACCATGAAATGTCCTGCTAAAAGTCCTGCAAATACCGGGATCCGGAGTGTCAGGATCAGGCACTGGTACATGATAAAGCCGATTACGATTCCCGGAACGATCGTCGGGGAAAGGAAAATGGACTTTAACAGCTGTTTTCCCTTTAATCCGGCTCTCGCAAGTGCGTAAGCTGCCGGGATTCCGACCAGAAGAGAGATGCATGTCGCGAGGAGCGCGACCTCAAGGCTGGTCAGGAATGATTTGCGGAAAGACTTTAACGCGAACACGTTCGCGAACCATTTCGTCGAGAAGGACTCGATTGGGAATGTGATGGCGCTTCCGCCGCCGAATGCCGTTACGGTGATGATCAGTAACGGGATCATTAAAAATGCAAATACGATCGCTGCCCAGATGGTCAGCAGTTTATTTTTACGCATAATCTTCACCTCTGCGGTCCAGCCGTGCGGCCAGAGCGTTAAATCCTTTGATCACAACCAGGGTTACAACGATCATGATGAGGGCGATCACGGACGCGCCGGTCCAGTCACTGACGGACATCGCTCTCTGGTAGATCAATGTCGCCATAACCATGTTGCTGTTGCCTCCTAATAACTGCGGCGTCGTGTAAGCTGTCAGGGTTCCGGTAAATACCAGAATACCGCCGACGATGATTCCAGGAAGACTCATCGGGAAAATGACTTTCATGAACGCTTCCGTCCTTGAAGCTCCGAGGCTCTGTGCCGCCTCCATCATGTCATCGTCAATATTTTCCATAACACCGGCAACTGTCACGATCATTAACGGAAGGAACAGGTAGACAGAACCAATGATGATAGAAAAGTCGGTGTATAAAAGCTTCATCGGTTTCTCGATCAGTCCCATAGCGATCATGGCCTTGTTGATGATCCCATTGCTGCCGAGAATATTGATCCATGCAAAGCTTCGGATAACGGAGTTCGTCATCATCGGGAAGATCGATGCAGAGAGGAGAAGTCCTCTCCATTTCTTATCACAGCGGCTGATGAAATACGCCGTCGGGATACCGCCCACCATACAGACAAAGGTGGTGATGACCGCGATCTTCACGGTTCTCAAAAAGATCTTTCTGTAATACTCGTCCTTAAAAAAGTCCACGTATGCGCTGAACGGGTAATCTCCCGTAAACACGCTTGGAACCAGAACGCGAAGCAGCGGGATCATCAGGAACAGAAATAAGATCACCAGTCCCGGAACCAGCATGCACCATGCACTGCTCTTTTTCATTGGTTTGCCCCTTTCTTAACTGTGCGTAATGAATTTCAATTAGTATTCCTTATAAATATTTGTTTTTTCATCAATTACACTTATATTTTACATTCATTATAAAAAGTGATATACTATACGTCAAATACATATTATCTATAATTTTTATGCAGTAAAGCTATGAGGAGGCCTGTATGGAATTAAAAGAAGCACGCTATATCCTGGCGATCGCCCGCCACCAGAGTATCGGAAAAGCCGCCGAATCCCTTTATATCTCCCAGCCGTCCCTGAGCAAGTACTTAAAGAACCTGGAAGAACGTCTCGGCGCTCCGCTGTTCAGCCGCCACGAAAACCGCTACTACCCGACCTACATGGGTGAACGCTACCTTCACTACGCCGAACAGATCGTTGCCTGCGGTGATGAGTGGATGCAGGAATACGACGATATCGCTCACCGCCAGCGCGGCCGCTTAAACATCGCCGTGCCGATCATGATGGGCAGCACGCTGATCGAACCAATGTTAGCGCCGTTTCATAAACGATACCCCTATGTGACCTTAAATATCATGGAAGCAGTAAATTTCATTGCGGAGAATAGTCTGGAGACCTCATCCATCGACCTGACTCTTTACAATATCCATGAATTTCCCGAGACCATGGACTACCAGATCCTGCGCTCTGAGGAGATTGTTCTGGTCCTGCATGAAAACCATCCTCTCGCCGCAAAAGCCATCACACGCCCCGGCTTCCGCTACCCGTGGTTAGATCTTTCCCTATTAAAAGAGGAAAACTTCATTCTCCTCTACCCGGACCAGAACACCGGCGGCATCGCTCTGGATCTCTTTCAAGAGTATAACATCAATCCACCGGTCTCTCTCCACACGAGAAACTCCTCTATGTCGATCCATCTGGCCATGGACGGCGTCGGCGCTGCCTTCGCTCCGGAGAGCTATTTCCACCATGAAAACCAGTACACTGGAAACCGCGCCCTCTGCTTTTCCGTCGGCCATAAACCGGCTCTCACAACTACCATCGCCGCCTATCGGAAAAACCGGTATCTGCCGCAGCATGCGAGGGATTTTCTGGAAATGATCCGGGAATATTGCCGTGAGAAATAAAACGTTCTCCCAGAAATTTATATCCATCTGCAAAGTGCGCCGTCTGGCGCACCTCGTAAAAGAAGCCGGACAATCTCTTTCAGTATCCGGCTTCTTGCTGCGAATCTTCTGGCACCTTTAGCTCTGGTAAACAAACAGACGGTTCATTCCCTCCTGCCACGGGTATTCGAATTCCAAATATATGATCTCTTTCCCAAAACGTGCAAATTTTTCTTTCCAATAGTTTGTAGTTGCCTGTCTTAATCTCATAATATGATCTTTTTCATAAATATTATTACCCGCATTTTTATATTCAAAGCTTTCAAGCTCTTCTTTTGAATAGTACGGATTCATCTTAATAAACCAATATCCGCCGGGCTTCAGCACCCGTTCCAGATCATCGATCACGGTTGTTGATATGTCCTTCGGCATTACATCCAGAACATTGGACAGGATCACTCCATCAAACGACATGGGTTCCATCTTTAAATCCAGATTTCTCAGATCCACCGGTATACATTCCTCAAAAACCCGGGTTCACATTTCTATTTCCTGCTCATATGCTTTCTTCAAAGCTGATCATCTCCAATATGAATTTTATCTCTTCGTTGTTTGGCAGTTTAAAATCTCTCTAAGATTTCTTTATCTATACTCGACAACATCTCTTAATGCTTTTCGTGGCCTTTTCGGCGGAGCTTCATTTGCAGTTCCAACAGCAACAATTCCTGTCAGCTGGTTGTCTGTTCCGATAAATTCTATCAGCTCATTATAGGCAAAGCAGGTATTGGCAATCCATAATGTACCTAATCCATATCCGGTCGCTGTCAATATCATATTCTCAACAGCCGCACCAATCGACAGCGAATCGCAAATTTCTACGATCCGTTTTTCTCTCTCGATGCTTGCAAATGGTGTATATTGATTTGTATTAAGCACTGCTATAAGGCACGGCGCCTCCTGCATGATTCTGACTGTATTTTCAGCATCGGGGATTGCAAATGCCCATTCCGGCATAAGTTCATGTGTGATTTTTTCTGAATTTATACCATGGCGCATAACCTCAACCAGTTTATCTTTCGCTTCTCCCTGATATACGATAAATTTCCATGGCTGCCGGTTTTTGGCTGATGGCGCAAGAGTAGCACTATATATGATCTCTTCGATCAGCTTCCTGTCAATCTCATCGGATCTATATTTTCTTATACTTCTTCTGTTCTCAATTTCTCGTATCATAGTCTTCTCCGTAAATTTTGACTTCAATGTTTTTTCCAGTCAATACATTTCTGACCACCAGACATCGTGTACCACTTACTTTCTTTCCAATCCACCTCACTCTGCATCTGCGGTCACCCCGGTTTCCTTTTTGTTCGACGTAAACAAATAAAACATAGCACAAAATACAAATGCAAATACAACGCCGAAAACATTCTGAATCACTCTCTGCAATATTCTCCCATGTATTATACATTATATCATTGCAGATAATATATGGTGTATGAATTTTCACGCGCTCTTTATAAAAGCGCTTCTGGATTTTGTTCTATGATCACTGCCCGTTCCGTATTCTCGCTGCGTTCATTCCACGAATCATTTTGTGTTTCTTTTCAGGTCGTCACCCGGTTTTCGGCATCAAAAAAACGCCATACTCATCACCATTCCGGCAATGAGCAGACGTTTTATATTTTGTCCGTATTCTTTTGCAAAAGAGAAACAAATGAAATGTAAGTTTGTAGCGCATGTCGCATCTGTCTATGATAATATTAGCACAGGTCAATTCTGAAAAAAAGAGGCAGAATGGTAGCAAAAGGATAGTAATTGGTAACAAAATGGGAGTAATACGGAAACATGCTGCACATTCCCCTATCTTCTCAGATTTAAAAACCATCTATCAGGCTGCTGATGAGCAGAATGCTCAGGCTGCTTTAGACCGTGTGACAGAAAAATGGAGTCCGAAATATCCGAATTCCATGAAACGCTGGAAGGACAACAGGGATGCTGTTTCTCCAATTTTTAAGTTTTCAACCACTGTCCGGAAGGTCATTTATACAACAAATGCGATAGAATCACTGAACTCCACATACCGGAAACTGAATCGTCAGAGAAGCGTATTTCCAAGTGATACAGCGCTGTTAAAAGCCTTATATCTGGCCACTTTCGAGGCTACTAAGAAATGGACAACTACCATCCGGGACTGGGGCCAGGTCTATGGGGAGTTGAGTATCATGTACGAAGGACGACTTCCAGAATAAGTAAAAACATAATCTAAGACAGGCGGCCAGCCGCCTGCTCTTGACATGCCTAGCAGTAACTGTTATATATAAAACAAGGGTGAAAAGCCTGATTTGTAAGCTTCTCACCCTTCATTATCATAGAAGAATCTAATTTATAGAGATTTTCTCATAGTCTCTCCGCAGACTCTACACATATAACCATAATCTGTTCATCTTGATCTTCTATCTCATCATTATGATGTTCTATAAATTCATCAAGTTTGTGTATAAATTTCAGATGTTGAACTTTCTGTGTAAATAACTTCTTATAATTAATAGATTCCATATACTGCTCTTCATCAGTAAAGTGTTTTACTGTATAATCACGAAGATTTTCCAATATTATGTCAATTCTATCATATTTATTCCAATATAATATTCTGGTTTCATTTCATACATCCATTAGTCCTGCTTTCATTTTTATTCAGCCTTTGAAAACTGGTCTTTGCCTACAGAACATAACGGACATTCAAAATCTTCCGGAATATCCTCCCACTTTGTACCAGGTGCAATACCACCTTCTGGATATCCCTTCTCCTCATCGTATTCCCATCCGCAAACATCACATACATATTTCATTTGTTGTTCCTCCTTGTAAATACATTAATACACAGCCTATATTACGGTTATATTTGTGTTGTTCTTAAATCTTAATATGTATAAATGCTTTTAGCATTTCCATAATCCATGCAGGTTACAATATGCATATACTTCTTCTACCTGTTCACCATCGCAAAGACAAAAATCTGCTATCGGCTCCTGCCCTGGATTTAACTGTTTTCTGTATATTCCCTGATTGGTATTTAATGTAATCCACTCAATGAAATGTTCTTCAAGCATTGGATGTTTTGTTTCTCCGACCACGACATGAACATAATTGCCTTCCACTGTATATACAGGCACATGCTTCTCAACAGCCGCATCTGTCACTCCGGCTTTTAATTCCTGCATAGGTTCTCCGCAACAAGTTACAGGAACACCTTTATCCTTTACCTTTTCAATAATGTTTCCACAATGCTTACATATATAATACTTTACTTCCATGCTTTTATCTCCTTCCATGTGTATAATTTATAGTTCAATTGTCTCTATAATCTTTTTCAAAGAATCTGCAGATTTCTTAAGCTTTAATGCTTCCTCACCACTTAAATTAATAGGTATATTAGACTCAATACCATCAACGCCTACAATAACTGGCATACTTAACGATACTCCGTCAATATCATATACGCCATGAATTATGTGCGATACCGGAAGTATTGATTTTTAATTTCTCATAATTACTTCACAGATTCTTTTTACAGACATTGCCATTCCATAATATGTAACTTCATTTGCCGTAACGTGTCTTCTCATTTCGTATACGGTATTTCTTACGAGATCTTTTTAAATGGTATTTCTCCTACTTGTCATTCGTCCTCCTTATTAGGATTAGTTCTTAATAAGGATTATATACCACTATCATCCTGTTGTCAATAAAAATAGTAATAATTCTCATTATTATAAAAAGTGCCAAACTGAGCATCTTTTTCCTGAATAACTATTTTATTTTGCGTTCAAATACATATTCTGAATCTGAAGATAAATCAGACCTAAACGAATATCCGAGTCTGTCAAATTTCTGAATCTCCACCGGATTTTCAATATTATTTTCCGCTATGAATCTGACTGTTTCACCACGAGCCATCTTGGCATAGGTACCTTTTGTTACCAATTTATCTCCGGATAACTCACAAAATACAATCGTAATATATCTGTCCTGTGATGTCAGATACTTTTCTATACATTTTGAGTATTCTTTTGATGCAAGATTAATGATAATCCTACTGTCATCGATTACTGAGCGGTATAACAATTCTCCCCAGTACTCATACAGATTTTTTGCATCTCCAATTCCAACCTTTGCCTGCATTTCAAGACGATAAGGAGTCACACCATCCATTGGTTTTAAAATGCCATAAAACGCAGACAAGATTCTTAAATGATTTTGCAGATACTCAAACTGCTGGATTTCAAATACAGCTGGTGCCATATATTGAAATGCAATTCCTTCATATGCCAAAACAGCCGGAGTAAGTCTGTTATAAAGATCCATAGTTTCCAATCTGTTAAAGTTCTGCTCTGCAATCTTGTCATTACATTTCCAGATAGCTTTCAGTTCCTCTTTTGATTTGCTTTTCATCCAGCCCAATATCTCTGCTGTCTTATCAATAAAGGCAGGCAGTTCAACCGGTGCTATGTTATCAGTATCTGCAATCATCTTTTTTGCAGGTGACAATATAATCTTCATCAATTTAATTCCTTAAGCATGTTTTCAGGATCATCTGCCGCCTTTACTTTATCATTGGCTTTGATAATAATCCCTTGCTCATCAATAAGATACGTAGTTCTTACTACACCCATAGAAACCTTTCCGTAATTTTTCTTTTCTTTCCATACATCATATACTTCGATCACCTTACGCTCTGGATCTGCCAAAAGTGTAAATGCCAATCCATATTTTTCTTCAAATTTCTTGTGAGAGGCTACAGAATCCTTGCTCACTCCAAGAACAACTGCTCCTTTCTCGGTGAATTGAGGATAACGCTCGGAAAAACCACATGCCTGCTTTGTACAGCCTGCCGTGTTATCCTTTGGGTAAAAATATAAAATTACCTTTTTTCCTGCATAATCACTTAATTTATGCATTTCCCCATTCTGATCCGGCAATTCAAAATCCGGTGCTTTGGTTCCTATTTCTAACATTTACTATTCCTCCGCTTCTGTATTTTCCACCTGTTTTCTTGTTCTCTTATTACCTGAAATCATTTTATGTCCAGTGTATATGGACATAATCATACATATAAGAGTGCTGCACGCAAAATACCTATGACTTGATTTAGATCCTTTATATCCAGTATAAAAAGTTCCAATCATAGTAATTAACGCTCCGAATGACCAATACTTATGTGCTTTCATTCTATACCTCCAAATTGATTAAGCTGTTTCCAAAATAAATATCTCTGGATCATTAACAATATTATACCTTCCGTTCATCACTTTCTACAAGCAAGAAAAGCTAAATACTCAATCCATATAGAGATCGATATCGCATTCACAGGTTTTAATTGCCATATTGAAAATGTAATCTGCCATCTTATCAAATAATACAAAAGGATGTATCACGATAATTCTTCCATTACCTTGACGCATCCTTTCGTATGATTATTTTTTTCTATTCTTCTTAATGACAGCTATGGCTTCCACATCCATGCTCACCACATGTATGTCCCTCTCCGTGGCTGTGCTCATGGTGAGAACACTTCACATCTGGATTATAATCAAGTGTATCATTGATAAAAGCTTCTACTGCTTTATCTGCATCTCCTGAAACTCCGCCAAAAAGCTTAATGCCTGCTGCCGCTAACGCGGTCTGGGCTCCTCCTCCGATTCCGCCGCAGATCAAAACATCGGCATTTAATGCATTAAGAACTCCTGCCAATGCACCATGTCCGCTTCCATTCGTATCTACTACTTCTGAATGTACCACTTTTCCTTCCTCTACATCGTAGATCTTAAATGTCTCTGTGTGTCCAAAGTGCTGGAAAATCTGTCCATCTTCATATGTTACTGCTATTCTCATGATATCTTCTCCTTTTTTCACTGCATATTTTTGATAAATCTCCTGCTTGTAACAGCCTCCAAGGCTACAGTTGCTGCTCTGACCATCACAGATCCTAAAATCCCCGCCCTCGATTCTGAGCGGATGTCCATCTATGAGTGCATCTGCTATTTTCTTCCTGGCAATCTCGTAAATCCGTTGAACCGTTGTTCTTGCGACTTGCATAGATGCTGCACACTGCTCCTGACTATAACCTTTCTTGTCCAAAAGACGAATTGTCTCGTACTCATCTACCGTCAGAACAATGGGTACTTTTTTCTCAGTATCATCTGCCGGAAAGAATTCTAAAACATTCGGGAAATGGCAGACTTTCCTGCATTTTACTGGTCTCGGCATAAACTGCTCCTTTCTCGCTTTTCTTATATATTAGCTCTATAAAAGGCATATGTCAATAACGTTTTTTGACATATGCCTTTTACAATCAGCTACTGTTCCTGCAGTGTATGTCCATCCCACGGAACACGGAAGGTCCAGAATAGTTTGATGGCTTCATGCAAGGACGATGCTCCGGCACTAACTAAATAATCAGGGTTCCGTGTCCCTACTGTCCGGAAATAGGAAACCGCAAATCCGCTTTTAAGGGAACCAGCATTCCGGTGGTGGAAACCTTTATAATAAATGCTCCGGTCTTCTTTGTAATAACTGGATTTACCATAGCAAATTGAAATGGGCCTGCTGCCACCACAATGATATTTTTCTTTACACCAATCATATTGGCTGCCATTCCAACACAATGATCCAGATTTGCCCTTAATGTATCAAGCAGATCTGTAATTACCTGTTGGTCTGCCTCCGTTGCATCTGTAGATTTCTGAGCGAGAAACAATGGGTCCCGCATAATTTTTTTCACCATATTCTTATCCTCTAATTCCAGTTTTTCCAAACATCCGGCAGATAACCCAGGGTTGATTGCTTACCATTTCTAACCACTGGTGTCTTAATCACCTTCGGATTTTCAAGAACCTTGTCAAGCTTATCATCAGCTGCAATATACTTTATAAGGGCAAGGGAATGATAAAAGAGATATATTTCGCCTTGTTTATTCTTGTAGCAACCAATCGGCTATGTCGTGGATTTCGATTCCTTCATAACTATATTTTGGATGCTTGGTTCTGGCAATAATCATTTTCGGATAAGCATCTCGGATCTGAAGCAGAGGAGAGCATTCTCTCTCAAATGTTTCCTGTCCGGAAATGTTGTCGCTGACCTGAATATAAATCTTCTCGCTGCCTCTCTGAGCAACAAAGTCGATCTCCTTTTGATAGAGCTTGCCGACATAGACATCGTATCCACGGCGAAGAAGCTCGATGCAAACGATGTTTTCATATACTCTGCCGTAATCCATATTTCTGCTTCCCAGTATTGCATATCGAATACCACTGTCACAAAGATAGAACTTTTCAGAGCTTTCAAGGTATTTCTTGCCTCGGATGTCGTATCTCTTAATATCATAAAATACAAAAGCATTGCACAAATACTTAATGTACTTGCCGACGGTTACATGATTGGTTGGAGTCTCATTTGCTGTCAGCAGCTGACTGACCTTATTAGGAGAAGTCAGGTTGCTGATATTATCCATAAGAAACTCGCTCAGACGTTGTAAAACCAACGTGTCCGGGAGTGCATATTTCTGCACCAAATCCCTTGTAACAATCGTTTCGTAGACCTCTTTGATATAGTTTGTTCTGTCTTTTTCGGTTCTGTAAGCGTAAGAACCTGCTAAACCGCCCTTGATAGCGTAATCATCAAAGAGCTTATCTTTATCACTAACATCATCATAATACTGGCAATATTCCTGGAAGCTGAAAGGAAACACATGAATTTCAATATATCGTCCGGTAAATAGAGTTGCCAGATCCGCACTCAACAGGAAAGCATTGGAGCCGGTTACATAGATGTCGTATTTTCCCTTAGAGTACAGGCTATTGATTGCCAACTCAAACTTGGGACACATCTGAACCTCGTCTACAAACAGGTAGTTCGTTTTACCTTCCTGATAATGTTCTTCCACATAGGCGTGTAAGGCATGGTATTCCTTGATTTCTTCATACGCCAAATCCATGAAGTCAATAAAGATAATATTGATGTTTTCAAAATTACTTTTCAGATACTCAATATACGCCTGCATCAGCTTGGACTTACCGGATCGACGAATGCCCGTGATGATCTTGATGTCAGGAGTACCATTCAGTTCAATGATTCTGTCGAGATACTTTGCTCTTGTAATTGTTTTCATATCGTCACCCGCTTTCAAAAGTCGAAGATTTTTATTTTTTTGAAACTGCTTCGATGTACTTATTATACCGTCTGCTAATAGTATATGCAAGAGATCGCTTTCAAAAACATAAAATATTTTAATTTTTGAAAGCAGATACTATGTAAAGGCAATCCGAAGATTGCCCCAGGCATTATGCCTGTTCTTTGTTATACGGGTTCGTTGTCCTCATCATCAGCGATGAAGCCTACATCATCGTCCTCGTATTCCTCACTGTGGCCATAGTCCTCGTCATCGTCCACATAATCAGCATCCGGATCAGGCTTTGCCGCTTCCTGTTCCTTCTTCTTTTCCTGGAATTCCCCTGGTCGTGGCAGGAATGCTGAGATTACAGACGAAGAAAAAGCCTGGATCATTAACATTGCCTGCCAGAAGCCAATTGATTTTGGATATGCTGCTGAAGCAGCTGGATACACAAGACTTTCCACCATTTCACCACTTTACAACTTTATAAATGATAGACTTGTTGATGAATCAACTGATTTAAAGCCTTTTCACAGCAGTTGTTTTTATGTGTGTTTCGATATTTTTTACGAAAGTGGCAAAAAATATCTGGCTGCGAATCCCCTGACTTAAGTAAAGCGGACATTCGCAATCCGCTTCGCTACTTGCTCATGAACGCAGTCGCTTCGCGATCTGTCAGTGGGAGCTTTCAACACCCACTGACATAAGCATCCCACTCACTCACCGCTTAGTGCCCCACACACTTGAAGTGGGGGAATGCTTATCTGCGTTCAAATCGGAGCGTGACTGTGACTTTTTTATTTATTCATGGGCATGATTTTTCTATCATTCCTTCTTGGAAAAATGTGATTTTATCACGGAGAGTTCCTCCGAAACAGGTTATACTACAAATACAAAATACAAGGAGGTATTCTTATGAGGCTGAAAGATAAAGTTGCAATCATCACCGGAGGCAGCCGTGGCATTGGCTACGCTACCGTAGAGAAATTTTTGAAGGAAGGGGCTACGGTAATCTTGACCGCAAGCTCGCAAGGTTCTGCTGACAAAGCGGTTGCGCAGCTGAAAGAAAAGTACCCTGATGCAACAGTTGCGGGAATCAGTCCTAACCTGTCCAATTTGGAATCTGTCCGCAATGCTTTCCGAGAAGCTGCCTCAAAATACGGTTGCATTGATATTCTGGTGAACAATGCCGGTATATCCGAAAGCACTCCCTTTACCGAGTATACGGAGGAAACCTTTGACAAGGTTATGGATCTGAATGTAAAAGGCGTGTTCAATGCTACAAAAGCCGCCAGTGAGTGCATGATTGCAAAAGGTCACGGTGTTATTCTCTCCACCTCCTCAATGGTTAGCATTTACGGCCAGCCTAGTGGCTTTGCATATCCCACATCCAAATTTGCTGTCAATGGCCTGACGGTTTCCCTTGCCCGGGAATTGGGTCCGAAGGGTATTCGAGTGAATGCAGTCGCTCCCGGGATTACCTTGACCGATATGATGAAGGCTGTTCCCAAGGAGGTAATTGATCCGCTCATCAATCAGATTCCCCTGCGCCGCCTGGGTCAGCCGGAGGATATTGCCAATGCATTTGTATTCCTGGCATCTGATGAAGCATCCTATATCACAGGTGTTGTACTCAGCGTAGACGGTATGGCAAGAACATAAAAATCGGAAACAGGGCAGCTGGAAACGGCTGCCCTATCTTCAAAATATGGAGGTCTATACATGAAAAGATTTATTCCCATTTTAATGATGCTTCTACTTTTAACAGGTTGTGGAGCCCAGTCATCTGAAACTACCTATCGACAGATTTCCATGGAGGAAGCTGTCACGATGATGGAGGAGGAAACCGAATACATCATCCTCGATGTACGGACTGCTGAGGAATATAGTGAAAAGCATATTCCAGGTGCGATTAATATTGCCAACGAATCCATCGGCACAGAGGACATTCCGGAGCTGCCGGATAAAGATCAGTTGATTCTGGTATACTGCCGCAGCGGTAATCGGAGTAAGCAGGCCTCTGAAAAGCTGGTAAAACTGGGCTACACCAATATCGTTGAAATCGGCGGTATTAATAGTTGGCCCGGTGAAACCGTCGCCGGCGATAAGTGACAAAATCACGGAAAAAGCAACGACTACTGGATATACTAAAGCCATAAAAAAGAAAACAGGAGGACTTAAATATGTCTGCTATCAATGTAAATAAAAACAATTTCAATCAAGAGGTTTTGAACTCGGACAAGCCCGTCCTGATGGATTTTTGGGCTCCCTGGTGTGGTCCTTGCCGCATGGTAGTTCCTCTGGTAGAGAAAATTGCCGAGGAGCGCTCCGATATCAAGGTTGTTAAAATTAATGTGGATGAGGAACAGGAACTGGCTATGCAGTTTGGTGTGATGAGCATTCCCACTCTGGTGGTTATGAAGAACGGCAAAGTCGTAAATCAGGCCACCGGTGCCAGACCTAAGGCTCAGATTCTCGCCATGCTGTAAGGAGGTGCAAAGATGGGATTCTTCGATTTCCTGAAAGGCCCTGACATCAATCAGGGTGTCAAAGAATATAGCGTTACGGATGGCGCAGTCCTGCTGGATGTTCGCACCCCTGACGAATACCGGCAGGGGCATATCCCCGGCAGTAAAAATATTCCTTTGCAGTCCATTAACAAAGTGGCTGGCGTGATTGACAATAAAGCTACCCCCATTTTTGTTCATTGTCTCAGCGGCGCAAGAAGCCGTCAGGCAGCTGCTATTTTGCAGCAGATGGGTTATACCAATGTGAAAAACATAGGCGGAATTTCCGCTTATGCAGGAAAGGTGGAACGCTGATATGAAAGTTGTTATTGTAGGTGGTGTGGCAGGCGGTGCTACTGCTGCCGCCCGTATTCGCAGACTAAATGAGCAGGCAGAAATCGTAGTTTTTGAGCGCTCGGGGTATATCTCCTATGCCAACTGCGGTCTGCCTTACTATATCGGAGATGTAATTACCGATCCGGAAGATCTGACCCTCCAGACACCGGAGAGCTTCTTCTCCCGGTTCCGTGTGAACATGAAGGTACGCCATGAGGTCACGGCTATCCATCCTGACAAAAAGACCGTTTCCGTCAAGAATCTGCAAACCGGAGAGGAATTCGAGGAAAGCTATGACAAGCTGATTCTTTCTCCCGGTGCCAAGCCTACCCAACCCAGGCTTCCCGGCTTAGGTCTTGATAAACTGTTCACCCTGCGCACCGTGGAGGACACCTTCCGCATCAAAGATTACATCAATATAAACCATCCTAAGTCTGCCGTACTGGCAGGTGGTGGCTTCATTGGGTTGGAGCTGGCAGAAAACCTGCGTGAACTGGGAATGGAGATCACCATTGTCCAGCGTCCAAAACAGCTTATGAATCCCTTTGATTCCGATATAGCTGCTTTTATACACAATGAAATGCGCAAGCACGGTGTTAAGCTGGCACTGGGTCATACCGTGGAAGGGGTTGCGGAAGTGAGCGGCGGCGTGGATGTGCTACTGAAAGACGAACAGCCTCTCCATGCGGATATGGTAATCCTGGCCATTGGTGTTTCTCCCGAAACCACCCTTGCAAAAGATGCCGGGTTAGAACTGGGCATTAAGGGAAGTATTGTGGTCAATGACCGGATGGAAACCTCCATTTCAGACATCTATGCTGTGGGTGATGCGGTGCAGGTGAAGCACTTTGTCACAGGGCAGGATGCTCTGATTTCTTTGGCGGGCCCTGCTAACAAACAGGGACGAATCGCTGCGGACAACATCTGTGGTGGAGACAGCCATTATACCGGCTCCCAGGGAAGCTCTGTCATCAAGGTCTTTGGCATGACTGCCGCCACTACCGGCGTAAATGAGACCAACGCCAGAAAAGCAGGACTGGATGTTGATACGGTTATCCTGTCGCCAATGAGCCATGCAGGTTACTACCCCGACGGGAAAGTCATGACCATGAAAGTGGTTTTTGAAAAAGAAACTTATCGCCTGCTGGGTGCTCAGCTCGTAGGTTACGAAGGTGTGGATAAGCGCATTGATGTACTGGCTACCGCTATTCGCGCAGGAATGAAAGCCCCAGAGCTGAAGGATCTGGATCTGGCCTACGCACCGCCTTACTCCTCTGCGAAAGACCCGGTAAATATGGCTGGCTTTATGATTGAGAATATCGCAAAGGGTATTCTGAAGCAGTGGTATCTGGAAGATACAGATAAACTTCCTCGTGACGGAAGTGTAACTCTGTTGGACACCCGCACTGTGGAAGAATTCACCCACGGACACATTGACGGTTTCTTAAATATCCCAGTGGACGAGCTGCGGGAGCGGTTGGATGAGCTGGACAAGCGTACGCCTGTCTACGTCATCTGCCAGAGCGGCCTGCGCAGCTACATTGCCTGTCGCATCCTGACCGGAAACGGATTTGACTGCTATAACTTCTCCGGCGGCTTCCGGTTCTATGATGCTGTATTCAATGATCGCTGCCTCATTGAATCCGCCACCGCCTGCGGTATGGACAAATAACAATAACTCCTTCTCAGATTTCACAGGAAATGAGAAGGGGTTATCCTTTAGTAAATGATAATTCCAAGCACAGCCAAGGCGATAATCAGCAGGGTTAGCTGTTGCTTAGGCATTTTGCAGTTCCTCCAATGCAGCTTCGTCTGTAACCTCCACTGTTCCACGAGTCAGCTTGACCATACCCTCGTTCTGAAAATAGCGAAGCATTCGAGTGACTACCTCACGGGCGGTACCCATGTGGCCCGCAATGGTTTCATGGGTAATCTTGAGGATGTTTGTTCCCTCTAATCTGCATTCTTCCAGCAGAAATCCTGCCAGCCTTTTATCAAAGCTTTTCCACATGATCTGCTTCATGAGCCACATAACCTCAGAAAAACGGGTAGCCATAATTTCGTTGGTAAAATTAGCTACCACAGCAGACTCTTTCATTAAGCGTCCATATGTGTCAGCAGAAATAACCCACATCGTGGTATCCTTCTGCGCCTCAATGGTAATCTCAAACTGAATGCTGTTCATCATACAGGAGGCGGAAAACAGGCAAATATCCCGACCAAACAAACGATAGAGGCTAATCTCCCGTCCTTCATCGGAAATAATATAGGCACGAAGCTGTCCGCTTCTTACCAGCAGAAGACCGGTACACTCCATAGTTCCGTTGTGAATCACAGTCCCTTTGTCCACTTTTCGTAAAACTGCATTTCGCTCCAAAATCTGCTGCTGGGTCGGTGTCAGTTTGTTCCAAATTGGAAAATAGGATGAAAAATCCATGGGTACACCTCCTTGAATACACATAGTATAAAATAATTTATGGCATATGTCAATAATTCCGTTGACATATAGGAAAAGGGGGATGTACAATGGTCGTATAAATGGCATATGCTGCAAACAATATGGAGGTGAATCAATGCCAAGACCGAGAAAATGTAGAAAAGTATGTTGTCTGCCAGATAATGATGGTTTTGTTCCGGTTCGTGGCGGCGAGGAACTGACTCCCATTGTCCTGAATGTGGATGAGTATGAAGCCATTCGCCTGATTGACCGTGAAGGTTTTTCTCAGGAGCAATGCGGAGAATATATGCGTATTGCCAGAACAACGGTTCAGCAGATTTATGCAGATACCCGTAAAAAATCCATCCGATGCTTTCGAAACACTTCATCGAGTGGGTCTATGTCCAGACCGAAAACGGTGGACAGCGCAAGGCTCTGAAACCCGATGACAAACCCAATGTCACCTTCTGCTTGGGAGATGATAAAGCTGTTGCGGTTTACGCCTATTGCAATCTCCACGGCCTGTGGATGACTGAAGTGTAAAAAGTATGCCGCCTGTCGGTTTCCGGCAGGCGTTTTTTTTACAGGAGGATACCTATGAGTCAAGACAATGCCAGCTTTACCTTTTTACATCGCATAGAGGAAGTAGAACTGAACATTGAGGATGGACGCTGGCAATCTGCTTTGGCATTGGCGCTGACTTTGCCTGATATTTGCGGCGGCATTGCTTTCCCAGAAATTGTAAAGCGTTATCGGGATGGACGTGCTGTTCTGGACAGAAATCAGAGACCAACCCGTGATGTAGGAAATCAATATATTCGTTGGTTTAATACATACGCAGCACCTTTCTTTAAAGTCTCTGCGCAGGATATCTCTCCCTATATCTGCGGAGAACGATGCTGGCAGCTTCGATGCGAATACCTGCACCAGAACAAAGGCTTTGCAAATACTGAGGACAATACCTCGATTCGTTTTCACTTGGGTGTGAATTGCGGAACCTCAGTTTGCCAACTGGATAGAATAAGTTCTGCCAACAGCCTCACGGACATCCGTATTGATATTGAACAGTTTTGCCGAAGAATGTGCCGAGCGGTCAGAGCTTATTATGAAGCAGTATATACAGAGAAAGATTTCAACCTTTATAATACGCCTGTTCTGGATTTTATAAAGGCATCACAAGATGAGAAATCAAATGCTACGATTGCCATTATGTGCAGTGATTCAGCCTATGGAAACGGACTGAGACTGGTACTTCAAAACTTATCCAAACATATCCTTGTATTTGAAACCCCGGAAGCTGCAAGAAAAGAACTTGGCAAGAAAAAGCCTATGCTTTGGATTGTTACAGAACCTATGACAAAACAGCCAGATCAGCCATGGAGGGCAGATAAAAGAACACCCGTGATTCTTCTGTCCAATCAACCGGAATCAGAAATAGCGATTGAAAAGAATGCGGGTAAATTGACTGTCTTGCCCTTGCCTGTTCTGCCGGAAACTCTCCGTAATGCACTTAAGGCTTATCTTTTGACAAAGGAGGATAAGAACTAGGAATGATTATTATTATCTTTTCACTCATCCTGTTGCTTCTTGCTTATTCCCTCTATGTCCAAAAGAAAAAAGTGATATCACTTCAACAGCAGATTAGTGATCTCCAGAGTAAAATTAGTATACTTGAGAAGCAAGACCTTGCTGCTGAACAGTATAACGATTCTCTCCGGCAGGAAGCAAACACGGTTCATTTATATGCTTCTCTCTCGCTGGAGGAGACAAGAAAAACATCCATAAAAGATAAACAGTCTCAAATCATCCGTTCCAGTGAACATATCCTCGAGTTACTTAATAACGAAAAAGTTTAGTGCGGCAGCAATGTCGCACTATTTTATGTGATATTATCACCGAACTATTATTTTAGATTGGCTATACTATAATCAAACAAAGGAAAGGAGCTGGCAATATGGCAGTTATCAATATTAATAGAAATCAATTTGAAGAAATGGTGCATAGCGGAAAAACTGTTCTGGTGGAATTTTCAGCCCCTTGGTGCGTATATTGCCGCCGTCTGGCTCCGGCATTGGAAAGCGTGGCTGAGGAATATAAGGATACGCTGGTATTCACTGCGGTTAACATTGATGATGAGCCGGAATTGGCTGAGGCCGAAGCTATAGAAGTTGTCCCTACTCTGCTGATCTATCACAGCGGACAGGCTCTTGGCTCTATCGTCGCTCCGGAATCCAGGGCGCAGTTGGTGGCGTTCATTGAAGAAACTTTACAGCACCAGACGCAGGAAGCAACTACTGTGCAGCATATTTACGACATGATCGTGGTAGGAGGCGGTCCCGGCGGCTATACCGCAGCCCTTTATGCCGCCAGAGCAGGTATGAACACCGTGGTTTTAGAGAAGTTGTCCGCTGGTGGGCAGATGGCTCTGACCGAGCAAATCGACAACTATCCCGGCTTCGAGGATGGTATCGACGGCTTCTCCTTGGGAGAAAAGATGAAGCGAGGAACGGAACGATTTGGAGTGGAAACCAAGCTGACTGAGGTGCTGTCCCTGGAACTGTCCGGTTTTATAAAGAAAGCGGTGACCAGCGAAGGTCCTATGTACGCAAAGACCATTGTGCTCGCTACCGGAGCTGGCCCCAGAGAGCTGGGTGTTGATGGTGAACAGGAGTTAATCGGTAAAGGTGTCCACTACTGCGCAGCCTGTGACGGAATGTTCTATCGGAACAAAACGGTTGTCATCGCAGGAGGTGGCAATACCGCTGCGGCGGATGCCCTTATCCTCTCCCGTATCTGCAAAAAAGTCATCGTCGTTCACCGGAGAGATACCTTAAAAGCAACAAAGATCTACCATGAGCCTTTGATGAAAACGGAAAATATAGAATTCTTCTGGGACAGTGAGATCGTCACACTGCTCCATAACGAAAAGCTGACCGGTATCCGAACTCGGAATGTGAAAACCGGAGAGGAAAGCACGCTTGCTTGCGACGGTGTGTTTGTCAGCGTCGGAAGAAAACCTTCCACCGAATTGGTGAAAGATCAGATTACGATTGATCCGGCTGGATACATTATCGCAGATGAGAGTACCTGCACCAACATCCCCGGTGTATTCGCCGTTGGTGATGTCCGCACAAAGGCATTGCGGCAGGTCGTGACTGCTGTAGCCGATGGGGCAACCGCTGTTCACTATGCAGAGGAATATTTAGCAGGAGGAATATGAGATGAAAGAAAATATTAAAAAATGGCTGAAGCCAATTCTATTTACCGCAGGCGGCGCTCTGGTCGGCCTTGCATATTACTACTTTGTGGGATGCTCCACAGGAGCTTGTCCGCTAACTTCTAACCCTTTTATCACGATGGCCTATATGGGCTTTATCGGTTGGCTGTTGTCAGGTGTGTTCGGAAAGGGGTGCAGCGGTTCATGCAATATGCAGTAGCCTTCCTGGAGGGAATCATCACCTTCATATCGCCCTGACTGCTTCCTATGCTGCCCATCTATACCTCCTATTTTGCAGGCGGTGGGCAACACACCACAAAAAGACTTTGTTGGGCGCATTGGGATTTGTTAGTGGATTTACCGTAATTTTTGTAGCAATGGGCGCAGAAACCCTGCAGCGAGGAATTGACATGATTATTTCCGACAGGCGATAATCAGCATATTATATCAAAGTAAAATACAAAAAAGTAGCCACGATCCGCACCCTTTGGAGGAGTGCAGACCGTGGCTTTTTGCTTTAACGGAAGTTCTTCTTTTCCTCTTTCTCTTGTTCTTTTTCCTGCTCTTTCTGTCTGTCGATATTCAGAATCGTTTCAACCGTCCGCTTGGCAATCAGCAGTTCTTCTTTCTCTTTTCTGATCTGACGGTACTCCGCATAATCTTTCTTCTTCTGGACTGCCAGCTGATGAAACTCCTCATACAATGATTGCATGGACGGGAGCTTTGTAATCTGCAATTCGTCAAAGGCTTGCTTCGCCGCTTTATGAATTGTGATTTCCTGACGGTGTTCCTCAAAGAACTTTTTGCTATATCCAGACTTACGGTACTCGATATAGATTTGCCTTGTGCTGCGATAATTTTTGATGTGCTGCTGCAATGTCTGAACCTCAACCATTCGTTTCTCTGCGGTCTTGATAGAATCAGAAAGCGCATCGAACCGGGCAGACAGATTTTCAATATGATCGGTCAGATCGTCGTAGTTGCCTAAGCCTTTTTCTTTCAAAAGGATGACGGTTCGGGCAGCTTCTTTTCGGTTGAACTTCTTCGCCCACTTTTCATAACCGGCCGTCTTACCCTCGGCCATCTTTGCCTGAATATCAATCAGCATTTGGAACTGCTTCGGGGCAGGAGCCTTAGCAGAACTGCCTTTTGATTTGTCCAGGTTCTTACCGGAGATAACAGCTTGAATTTCCTCTTTGCTATATCCTTCGCCCAGAGAACGTAGCCGAATGAAACGCTTCTGATTCTTGCCCTTGAACGCAGGCTGCTTTCCATCCTTGAACTCAAATCCCATATCAGCCAGAGCCTGAACAAAGCCATCAAAGCTCTTTGGTTTCTGCTTCAGCACCGCATCAATCGCATCACATAATTCGTCACGCTGGGTACGCTTCTTGGGATAAACGGTTCTTTTCTGGCGCTCTCGATACGGCTTCGGTGTAATGATAGACAACCCGTGTTCCAGGCAAACCATATCGCTGAGTTTTTGAACTGCCAGGCCGGAAAGGAAGAAGTTTTTGAATTTCTGTGTGGAATCCAGCGAGGTCGAATTATAAATGATATGGTTGTGAATATGGGATTTGTCGATGTGGGTCGCAACGATGAAAGCGTGTTTGCCCTTTGTCCATCGCATCGCTGTTTCATAGCCGACCTGGTTCGCTTCTTCCGGAGTGATTTCTCCCAGCTTAAAGGACTGGCGTATCTGGTATGCGATGATATTGTTCTTCTGCTGTCTGCCGGTAATATGCTGATACTGCCGTTTGGAAAGCAGAAATTCTTCATCTGCTGTCTTTGGATCACACTCATAGGAGCTGATAAATTCGCCATCGTTGGTTTTCGCTGCGTTTTGTGAGTAGTTTGTTCGGTCAGCCAGACATTGAGCGACCGTCTTTCCCTTATTTATATGGAGTGCAATCAATCTTGTTGCCGCCATTCTCATCACTTCCTTCCCAAAAAGAAAAAGCCACTGATCGGTGACTTTTCTCTGATATTATCTTATGACCTGATAAATGCGCCCAAACTATCTCTTATATTCTCGACTTTCATAACAACCCAGACGAGCAGGAACACCGCCGCTATTGTCGCAATTCCAAGAACCACAAGGATAGCCAGGGACTGCCACAAAGCTTTTACAACGCAGTAAATCGCAGAGCCGCCAATAACCAAAAGCAATAAACCAATTACATAGGACACAATGTTTGTAAGCAGATTTCCAAGAATACAAATCAATTTTACAACGAACAGCACCGGCAGTGCCAATATCTTCAATACCAGCTTCATAGGCTCAACCCCTTTCTTCTAACTACATTGTACAAGGGTATTTGCAATAAGGCAACGATGTCAACCCTTATGTAAAAAAAGGACGCAAAGGATTCTATCTCCTCTGCGCCCTAATGTTTTCAGATTTTGTTCGTCAAACTTGAAGTTGTTAGTCGCTATCTTGTTTGCGGTTAAATTCAAAAACGACAGGTTCAAATTCAACTAAATGCTTATCTTGGGTGTTAGTTCCTTTAGGGTTCTCTATGCCGGTAACTTCATAGTATTCATCACTGTATTGTATTTTACTACCATCAAAATCTTTTTGAATGGATTTGACATATTCAAACGGATTTTCTATTGGTAACAAACTTAATGCCCGCTGTAGCTGTTGTGCCGCTGTCCTCTGCTCATCGGTCAGTATTTTTTCTTCGTTTGCCATGTGTTCTTCAAATTTATTTTTATCCATCCAAACGATTTGCTCCAATGGGTTAGCAGTACCACAAGCCAAGATTAAACGGATAAAATCTTCAAAATTTGCCGCTAATGGATATACATTTTGGTCTACACAACTTTCTGGATTGCAGGCAAATACCATTTCTCCATATTCCGGCAAAAAGCAATACAGAATACATCCTTCAAATCCGATTGGCTTTGCGTTGACGGGATAGCAAAAATACGGCTCTGCAATATCTCCATATTCTAAACATAAAAGTCCCTTATCTATGGGAAGTGCCATATACTTTTCGTAAATCGTTTCCATTGAGGTGCCTCCACAAAATTCCGATTTGTCACTTTGTCTATGCTACAAATTATATCACATCGGTTTTTGAGAATCAATGTACGCAAGGGCAACCCGAAGGGTTCCTAAAGATTACTCTATAAAAACAACAGCCACACACCGTAATGCATGACTGCTATGTAAAAAGTTCGGAAAGAATTTTTGCAACCTGACACAATTTTCTGTTTTATAATCTCCGTCATCGTAAAAATATCTACCTCATCTGTATATGAAATGAGGTAGATAAATAATTTATGACTTAGATTTTTACATATCCTGTAGCCGGACCTGAACCGACCTTCGCAATGTACTCACTCTTAACTAAATCTGCCAGAGTGCGTTCCACCGTGGTTTTGCTTATATCAGGGTGAGCATCCATAATTTCTTTCTTTGTGATTTTACCAACTTTCTGATCAATCATCGCTTTAATTCTTTCGGGCTTAGAAAGAGTGCGGTTCTTTAAATGTTCTACACGGCTTTCAAATTCATTATATGCTTTCAACATGATACCCAGATAATACTTAACAAAAGGCTCATAGCTGTTCTCATTTTCATGCCATCCTGTCGAACTTGCCTGCAATGCTTCATAGTAAGTTTCCTTTGTTTTTTCAATCAACATTTCCATGCTGACATATTTTCCTACAATATATCCTGCCTTATAGTACAAAAGAAGCGACAGTAAACGGCTCATGCGTCCATTTCCGTCATTGAAAGGGTGGATACAGAGGAAATCCAGAATAAACATAGGTATCAAAAGTAATCTATCAATTTTATCAGTATTCCATGCTTCTAAAAACTGTCTGCACAATTCATCCATAGCTTCCGCAGTCTGAAAGGCAGGAACCGGAATAAACCTTGCTTTCTGGTGACCTTCTGCATCTGTTTCTGCAATTACATTATCAGTATTTTTATATTCTCCACCGGAACCGGCATAGGAATACAAATCACGATGAAGCTGCAAAATAATATTAGGTCTGGGCACAATATACTCATAGCTTTCGTGGATTGTAGAAAGCACCTCTCGGTAACCTGAGATTTCCTGCTCAGATCGGTTTCTTGGTTCTGCCTTTTGGCTGACCAATTCTTCCAATCTCTTATCTGTTGTATAAATACCCTCAATACGGTTAGAAGCACCTGTACTTTGAATCAAAGCGACTTCAAGAAGGGTTTTCAATTCATCAATATTAGCTTCCAAAAATAGCTCTTGCTTACCTTTGTGCTCATGAATTTTTCCAATCATCTGTACAATTTCAGGAGTAAGCAACTTTTCTGGCTCTTTTATATAATCAAAAGCTCTCATGTTATCTACCTCATTTCAGAATTATCTGCCTCATTTTACTCTAAAATGACGGAGATTTCAATGGGATGCGGCAGATAAATTTTCCGGTCACTATGACTGAAATAATAGTATGCACACCTACCACACAGAATATTCAAGAGGTCGCTTTCAAAAACACAAAATATTTTATTTTTTGAAAGCAGATGCTATGTAAAGGCAATCCGAAGATTGCCCCAGGCATCAAGCCTATCCTGTTTACACAGGTTCATTATCATCTTCATCGACGGAGCTATCTGCATCATCGTCCTCAAACTCCGGATCGTACCCATAGTCCTCGTCATCGTCCACATAATCAGCATCCGGGGCAGGCTTTGCCGCTTCCTGTTCCTTCTTCTTTTCCTGGACTTTCTTAAATACGAAGAATCCACCACCACAGGCAAGCACAATCAGAGTAAGAATCGCTGGGAGCATATTCGTGGATTTTGGCTTTTCCTCCGGCGCCGGTTCTGTAATTTCAGGAACTGTTTCAACCACTTCCGGCTTTGTTTCCTCAATCGGCTTGGTGAACTCTGCAACTTCTTCCTCGTCCATCAGCTTGAGCAGGTCAGCTTCATCCACCTGATTCAGAAAATGCACGATTTCCCTTAATCACTATATCAGAAAAGAATACAGTCTCTGCTTCCTTATAATTGTCTTTCAAAAATTCATATAACATAAACCTCATTCCTTTCCCCTAAATATTTATAACCTATATGGTTATTTTTGTTAATTATATTCTATATCCTGTTTTCACGATCTGGCAATGTAATTTTAGCACTATGGTTAGTATATCCAAATCAGAATAAAACATAAAAAAAGATCTGTCACCCTTAGGATTCTTCCCAAAGCCAACAGATCTTACATTTTCCCTTACATCTTTATACTCTTTGCCAGACTCGTCAGCAAAGCTGCCATCTCCGGATTAACCTTTTTTCTTTCTAACCCACGTTATTTTGCAGCCACGGTTACCACTGTTTCCTTTTTTTTCGACATAAGCCAATAAAACATAGAACAAAATATTAATGCAAATACAACGCCAAAAACATTCTGAATCACTCTAAGACCAACTGCTCCTTTTAGTCCATAACTCTCTGTAGCAATGGCTAAAGCACCAAATGTGTTAAATACTGCCTGCCAGCCATATTTTGCAGAAAGTCCTACACCAATTCCGCCAAGGATTCCTATGTATGTATAGATGGATGACGGAAGCAGAAAATATAGTACTGTAAAGCATATTACACCTGCAATATTTCCGACAATCCTTTTGCGGACTCTGTATTGCATGTCCTCCATAAATGGTAAGATTGCTGACATTGCCGCAATTCCAGCCCACATTGCCCGTGGCATATTGCAGAGTTCCGCAATGCAGAGTACTGCCGGTACGCATATGATCTGACATAACTGCCACTTTGTTCTGGAAGAAGATATATCAAATTCCTGTACCAAATCATTCAAATTTCTTTTATACGTTCTGTTTTTATGATTTCGATAAAATACGAAGCAGGTAAGTGCTGCACCTAATGCCATTCCGGTTAATCGCATCTGATAACTTTTTCCTGTTACATCATATCCATACAATAACAGATAACCAAGAACCAATGTGGATTGGTTAAACATGAATGGGTTATGACATCCGAACAGAATCAGCACTGCCATTGCAGCAATGTTTAACAGCATTCCAAGTACCGGTGAAAGCTGGTTTGCTAAATGCGGACATACAGTCATAATTACAAAGAACAAAGCCAAAAGCATCGTAGATTGTCCGGTGTGGATCCCCAGATCCGCATTCCGAAATACCATAAGGCATAATAAAACTACTACACCCACAATACTATTCTCATTTCCAAATAAGATACTGAAAATAGTAACAAATAAAAAACAAAATGCCATTGTAACAGCTATCTTTACCAAATATACCAGTATATGATATGATTTTTCTTTCAC
Organism: Clostridium sp. AF28-12; assembly: GCF_003435225.1. Taxonomy (NCBI): domain Bacteria; kingdom Bacillati; phylum Bacillota; class Clostridia; order Eubacteriales; family Clostridiaceae; genus Clostridium; species Clostridium sp. AF28-12. Next base: position 192,657 of record NZ_QWGJ01000005.1, read on the forward strand.
TGTTTCACTCTTTTTCAACAGATTTTTAGAACCTGCCTGATTTAACTGCAATTCCTGATAAAATGTCATGTAATTCCTCCTCTATCTGTTTTTCTTAAACTTATATGGCCTCATCTTTCTGTATTGGAAGCTCTACAACAAATCTGCATCCACCATATTCCCGGTTTTCTGCCTTGATTGTCCCGCCAGCACTATCTACGATCCGTTTCACAAGTGCAAGGCCGAGACCATTTCCTTCTGCTTTGTGAGAACCGTCTGCCTGATAAAATTTATCAAATATTCTGGTTTTCACATCATCCTCTATTCCCGGTCCTTCATCTTCCAGAATAAACATTACAGAATCCTTTTCCTGCTTCAGAAACATCATAATTGTCCCCTTTGCAGGACTGAACTTAATCGCATTATCTAAAAGATTTATCCATATATGCATAAAAAGTCCTTCATTCCCAGTATATTTAACTTCCTCCAGCTCTACCTGGAAACCAATTTCTTTTTCTGTCCATTTTGTCTCCAGGGAGAGAAATGCCTGACGGATCTGTTCATCCAAACGATATTCTGTTTTTTTCATTGGTATGTTCTGATTCTCTAACTTGGATAACAGCAAAATATTTCCAACCAATCCGGAAAGCCTCTGGGTATTAAACAGGATTTTTTCTACATATTCCTCTTGCTCCTGAGACAGTTCTTCTCCCTGAAGAAGCATTGTATACCCTTCAATGGCATTGATCGGGGTCTTAAACTCATGAGAAACATTGGAGACAAAATCCATCTGCAGTACTTCTGTTGCTCGAAGCTCTTTTGTCATCACATTAAAACTCTGGTAAGATTCTCCAACTTCTGCGATACGGCTGTTCGTTTCCAAGTGCTGTTCAAAATCTCCCTGCGAAACTTCCTTCATTGCTTTACTGAGTCTGGTAATTGGTTCCAGCAACCTTGCATTGATAAAGGAAGTAATCAGCCCTGCAATCAATGTATTAAAAATCAAAAGCCAGCCAAGCACAGGTATGCTACCAGGCAGATTAAAAAAATGATTCAAAAAAGCAAATAATAACGCAGATATGACTGTTGAAAATACAAGTGCCAGCCAGATTGCACCAGTCAGACAGGATCGGATCCGCAATCCTTTTTCTTTCTTTTGTTCCATTATTTTTTCACCACCTTGTATCCAATTCCACGCATTGTTACGATTTCAAAATCGGGGTTATCTTTCAAACGCTCCCTGATTCTTCCTATATGTACCTCTATCGTATGTGGGTCTGCCTCCGTCTCGTATCCCCATACTTCATCCATCAACTGTTGTTTTGTAAATGTTCTGCCTGGCGAAGCTGCAAGCTTATATAAAAGCAGGAATTCTTTTTTAGGCAAAACAAGACTTTCCTTATCAGTTGTAACCGTCATTGCATCATAATCAAACTCTGTTGAACCGATCACAATTTTGTGTTCATTCAGTATCTGTGCACGGCGAAGCAGTGCTCCGACTCTTAAAACCATCTCATTCACATTTACCGGTTTTACCATATAATCGTCACTTCCCGAAAGAAATCCCTGGCGCATATCATCAAAGGAACCTTTCGCAGTGATCATAAGTACCGGCATCTGATATCCTGCTGAACGGAGTTCCGACACCAGTTCATAACCATCCATAACCGGCATCATAATATCGGAAATGATCAGATCAATATACTCTTTATCCAATATTTCTAATGCCAGTGCTCCATCCGATGCACTTTTGACCTGATATCCATTCTTCTCAAGCACTTTTTGGAATAGCTGGCTTAATTCTTTATCATCTTCTACAATCAATATTTGAAACACGTTTTCCTTCCTCCTTATTAAAACAGATACCTTGCCCATCCAAGCAGATGCTGTACCAAAAGTACGTTTCTCTGACGCTTCTTTGTCAATTCAATTGGCTCTACATGATACGGATCACGATAGGTTCCATCTTCCAATACCTGTCGGGACACTCTTTCATATTCCATCATGCCTTCTTCCAACTGTTTATTAATCTCTTTGCTACGTATTACAAGCATCAGTTCCGTATCCAGATACGTGCTTCTCATATCCATGTTAAAGGAACCGATTACGGATAGATCATCATCAATCAGGATGCTTTTTCCGTGGTAAGAATAGCCGCCTTCATACTCCCAGATATCAATTCCTGTATTTAAAATTCTGTTTCTGTTTCTCGCATAATCAGCAGAACCAAACGGATTTCCATTGTTGGCAACCGAATTGGTCATGATAGAAAAATCCGGAACTCTCTCCGCAATCTCTTTCCATGTATTATACATCATATCATTGCAGATAATATATGGTGTATGAATTTTCACGCGCTCTTTTGCATTTTTCATTAGTTCTCCCAGTTGATACCAGACTACTGGTTCCTTGGGACCTGTGTGGATAGGATTTGACACTAATGCAATCTTTTCTGTCTCAAAAGTTTCGTCCGTGTAATCGGTATCGCAGATTCTTTCCTTATTCTCTTCAAAATATTTCTGATAGCCGTTCTGCAGCTCTAAAACTGCGTTCTTTACAGATTTTCTATTTGCCAGTTTTTTATTGTCATGAAAATAACCACTGTCTTCTTGTTCCCATATTGTTTCAAAATACTCTAACAACTGGTTAACTGAATTTTCTTTCTCAGGTTCATCGCAAACCACTAACATATCTCTATCATAGTTCTTATGTCCCAGAAAATCACCCAGGAAATAATTGTATGTATTTCTTCCACCAAGAATATATGTCTTACCATCTGCAATCAAATATTTATCATGCATTCTCCCCATCATCTTCCATGGTTTCAACGGATTGGCCTTATTATACAGTTTAATTTCAACATTCTCATGGGAAGATAATCCATAGAAATACGGATTGCCTTCCATATCAACCCAGCTCTCCATTCCATCTACTAACAGACGAACATGCACACCTCTGTCTGCCGCATCATGCAGTGCTCCTAAGATCAATTTTCCACTTTCATCTGATTGAAATGCAAAAGTAGAAAGAATAATGTCTTCTTTTGCATTTCGGATCAAACGCACTCTTTGTAAAAGTGCTTCTGGATTTTTTTCTATGATCACTGCTCGTTCCATATTCTCGCTGCGTTCGTTCCACGAATCATTTTGTGTTTCTTTTTTAATGGTATTAGACACTTCCGGCTGTTTTTTATATGCAATACAGATTCCAAATAATTCATAAAAAGCCACACATAAAAAAATTGACAGTATAACAAAAACAATTTTACATATCTTACGTTTTCCCATCGCACATCACCTGACTTTTTTTCATCTTATGTCTATACAATACAAAGCCAACCTCAATTTTGCCTCAACAGAATTAATTTTATCCATGTAAATTTCCTGTACCGGCAATCAGACATAACAAAAACGACCTCTCAAAATCAACTATTTTTTGAAAGGTCGTTTCACTAAATTCTTATAACAATCCAGCAAATAATCTCATAAATAATTGTCCCAGTCGCAAATATGCACTGCGCCCAGTACAATATTGATCTGTTACATCACGACATTCTCCCATCGTTCTTATCAGATCATTTTTAATTTCCACAACTGCCTGACAATCTGCCATGAAACAGCCGTTTTCAAAATGATGATATAAGCTTCTATAATCCAAATTGATTGTTCCACAGGTTGCCATACAGTTATCCACTATACTCATTTTCGCATGGCAAAATCCTGGTGTCCATTCATAAACTCGCACTCCATGTTTAACCAATCCATGATAAAAAGAGCGAGTTATATTATAAATGAATTTTTTATCAGGAATTCCTGGTGTGATAATTCTTACGTCTACCCCTCGCTTAGCAGCCAGACATAACGCATGTGTCATTTCGTCTGTTATAATTAGATATGGTGTCATAAACCAACAGTAATTTTCGGCCTTATTTATCATACTGATATAAACTTCTTCTCCGACCTGCTCATTATCCATAGGACTGTCTGCATAAGGCTGAACAAAACCTGTTTGCTGTGCTTTATAATCGTAATGAATAATGTATTTACTAAAATCAGTATCATTCGTAGCTTTTTCACTAACAGCATTCCACATTTCTAAAAATGTCACTGTAAGCGACTGAACAGCATCTCCTTCTAAACGAATACCGGTATCTTTCCACTGCCCATACGGATGCGTATAATTAAAGTATTCATTTGCAAGATTATATCCACCTGTAAATCCAACTTTTCCATCAATTACTGTTATTTTTCTGTGATCACGATTGTTCAAAAATAGATTTAAGCCTGGCACAAATGGATTGAATACACGACAATGAATTCCTATACTCTCCATCTTTTTTACAAAATCTGTGTTAATAAAACCTATAGACCCCATATCATCATAGAATACCCTGACTTCCACACCGGCTTTTACTCTCTCTTCCAGAACATCTTGAATCTTATGCCAAGCTTCAGCATCTTCTATCGCATGATATTCCATGAAGATAAACTTTTGTGCTTTCGCAAGTTCTTCAAGCTGTGCCTCTAATCCCTTCACTGCTTCATCAAAATACTTGATATCCGTATTCTGATAGATTGGATACCGCGAATTTCTTTGTATGTAACTTGCAATATTTCCTGCTTTCGGAATCTTTTCTTTTATTCTGCTTAAACACTCTTGATTGTCTGGAAGCATTGGTAACAATTTGCTATCAATTTCTGCATATCGCTCACGCATTTTATGCGTGCCACCATTCAAGCCAATCAATAAATACAGGCCTACACCCATAATTGGGAAAATCAGAATTAAAATGACCCAAGGCATTTTCATAGAAGATGTCTTATCTGACGCATACAATCTCAAAACTAAGATTCCACTTAAAATTCTGGTAAATAAATTTATGATTTCTGCATATTCATTCAAGCGTGTTACGATAGTAATAATAAAAATCACTTCCAGAAGAATGCAGATTATGGAAAAGCACAATCGTTTTATTCCATTTTTTGTTTTTGCTTTTCCTTCTAAGGTATCTTGCTTCATATGTATTCCACCTCTTCTTTCTACGTCAGCTCTATATTCAAAATACTATTTATTTTGATAATTGATTCGTTCCCCTTCTATTGTTTTGTTTCAAATTCACATATAATCATACTTTCAAGGACTACATTATTTTCTGGGTATATTCCAGCATTTTTAATATAAAATTGACCTAACACTACATACAAAAGGTATTTACCTTAATTATAACTTTAAATATATCTTATGTACATTATTTTCCATCAAAAAAAGTCCACCCACATCTGGATTTCTCCTAATTCCAGTAGACTCTGTTCTATTTCCATTATTATATTTTTATTCAGCTTTCAAGCTCTTCGCCAGACTCGTCAGCAACGCCGCCATCTCCGGATTTCCCAGAACCTTCATCAAAAGGTCCGCATCCACACCTTCCGGAACAGCCACCGTGTTTGCTGTCTGACCAGCATCTGCACCCTTCATCTGCGGATTAAGATTTTCCCTGTTATAAAACGCATCCTCCATCCTCTGTGCATTCTTTTGCCTGTCCTAGTCAATGATATGGCCATATGCCTCTGTTACCATGTCCGCCTGTGCATGTCCGGAATCGCCCTGAACCGCTTTAATGTCTCCTCCACTGAGCTTCAGCTTATATGTGACACTTGTATGTCGGAGACTATGAAAAACCACATCCGGCAGTCCCTGTTCATCAATAACCTTCTGCATCTGATCACGCAGATAGCTGTCTTCGATCGGAAGACCAAAGGTCGTAGCCATGACCAGATTATAATCCTGATACTCACTGCCAAGAATATCCTTTAATTCATTCTGTTCCTTTTTGATATCGACCAGGATCTGTGCCACAAATCTTTTTCTGTATTTCGGTATAAATACTATGTGATACTGGCATTTCCATCGGGTATGTGATAAACTTCTATTGTCCATTTGGACCGCCTCCTTTGATTTTGAGTTTGGCTTGCGACACCATTCTCATCATATCACAGGAGGCTTTATTTTGTTGTCCTCACCGTCTCCACTTATTCCATTCTCCCCAGCATAGCTGGGGGATTAGACTTTTCATTTACAATTCCCATCCCACTGACTATAATAAAGAATGTCCGTTTGCCTGCAAAGGCGCGGAACCATATCCATCTGCATCAGGGCGATATGACAGAAAAATGAACTTAAAAGAATGGAAGAAAGAACAATGGATGTAATTGAAAAATTTGGAAATAGAGTGAGCAGCCAGGCGCTTAAGGATCCGGAAAAAGCGCGTCGGCTGCTTCTTGCAGGATACCGCCTGCAGGAAAAGAAGCTTCAGTTTTTGCCGGATCGGGAGCTGCCGTCGTCGGGACAGTATGTGGCGCGGGTGGTTATGAAAAATATCATTCAGTCGCTGTCGGAACCGGAGAATGCGGCGATGGTCAGCATATTTGTGCCGGGAGAGCTGGTGATGGCGGCAGGGCTGACGCCGTACTCAGTGGAGGCGATGTCCTGTTTTATGGCGGGAACGAAGTGTGAGCAGACGTTTCTTCGGAAAACGGAGGAAGAAGGATTTCCGGAGACGATGTGTTCGTACCACAGGGTGTTTCTGGGGGCGGCGCTGACGGGGATTCTGCCAAAACCGAACTGCATGATTTATACGAACCTTGCGTGTGATGGAAATATGATGACGTTTCCGTATTTAAAGGATAAATTTGAATGTCCAGGCTTTTATATTGATGTTCCGTATGAGAAAAACCGGGAATCGGTTCTGTATGTGGCGGATCAGCTGCGGAAATTGAAACGGTTTCTGGAGGAGACGACGGACAGACGGATTTCGGAGGAAACAGTGCGGAGTGCGGTAGATAACAGCCGGAAAGCGGCAGCGAATTATAAAAAACAGCTTGCCCTGCGGTGTGCGCATGACCCGGTGACCTCTCTGACGAATGAATTGTATGCGCTTTTTATGTGCCATCTGATGGCTGGCTCAGAGACGGCGGTTACCTATACGGAAAAACTTCTGCGCGATGTGCGGATGTCACCGAGGGGAGATGGTCTTTCGGTAATCTGGATGCACATCATGCCATTTTTACAGGAGCCGGTTAAGGATATTTTTAATTATAGTAAGAAAATGCACATCCGCGCTTGTGATTTCATCGCAGATGGTTTTCAGGAGATGCATGCGGAAGACCCGTATGAGGCGATGGCAGAGAAAATGGTCTACTGCATTTACAATGGCAGTGTGAAACAGAGAATTGAGGAAGCGGAACGGCTTGCCAGAATCACGGAATCGGATGGTGCTGTTTTATTTGCCCACTGGGGCTGTAAGGGAACGATCGGTGCATCCAGCCTGATTAAGCAGTCCTTAGAAAAGACAGGACTTCCGACGATGATTCTCGACGGTGACGGCTGCAACCCCGCCAATACCAGCGACGGTCAGGTATCGACGCGGCTTCAGGCGTTTGTGGAAATGCTGGAAAAGGGCAAGGAGGAGAAACACGCATGATTTATTACGTCTGTAAGTACACCCCGATCGAGCTGTTCCGGGGGTTTGGAGAAGAATGTTCTGTTTTGGAGGAAATGCCGGAAAATTTCGAACAGTCGGATCAAATTGCACATGCAAATCTGTGCGGCTTTGGAAAATCGGTCATTCAGGCAGTGCTGGAAGGAAAGGTTGAACAGCTGGTGCTGGTAAACTGCTGCGATTCGATGCGGCGCGTTTACGATATCGTGGAGAGCACGGGAAAATGTAAGTTTTTATATATGCTGGATCTGCCGCATGATGATAATGAATGTGAAAAAGTGAAATTTGCGGGCACGATCCGGAGGCTTAAAAAGGCATATGAGGCATATTCCGGGAAAGTGTTTGATAAACGCGCTTTTATCAAGTCCTTTATTACGCCGGAAATGAACACGGAGCCGTACATTGGTGTGCTGGGCGTGCGGGTCAGCGGCATTCTGGAGGATATGATCCGGGACAATATCCAGATGGATGTGGAAAATCTGACCTGTACGGGTGGTCGGAAACTGTCGGTCGTACAGGATGAAATGTGGAATATGGAGGAAGAGGAGCTGTTTCTTTCTTACGCGGACGTCCTGCTGGGACAGATGCCGTGTTTCCGCATGAACCGTTCGATCCGCAGAAACCGTCTGTATCTGGATCCGAATTTAAAGGGAATTATTTATCACACGATCAAGTTCTGTGATTATTATGGATTTGAGTATGCGAGTATCAAGCGGGATATCAAGGTTCCGCTCCTTAAGATTGAGACTGATTTTACGAGCCAGAGCGCGGGGCAGCTTTTGACGCGCATTCAGGCATTTGAGGAGACGATCGAGGGATCAGAGGATATGGATCCGGGAAAAGGTATCAGTGAGGAGGCAAGAAAGAAGATGGAGTCGGGCATTTTTTATGTAGCGGGAATCGACAGCGGTTCGACAAGTACTGATGTGGTCATACTGGATCAGGATGGAAAAATTAAATCGACGATGATTATTCCGACCGGCGGCGGTGCGATGATGAGCGCCGAGAAGAGTCTGGATCTGGCGATTGAGAAAGCGGGAATTAAGAAAGAGGAGATCGTGCGGATCGATACGACCGGATATGGACGATCCTACATTGACAGCGGGGATGACAGCATCACGGAGATTACCTGCCATGCCAAGGGCGCAAATTATCTGAATCCGAATGTCCGCACTATCATCGACATTGGCGGGCAGGATATCAAGGCGATCAGCATCGACGGGCAGGGAGCCGTGAAAAATTTCCTGATGAATGACAAATGTGCCGCCGGAACGGGACGTTTTCTGGAAATGATGGCGAAAACGCTGGGACTTTCCCTGGAGGAAATGAGTGTGAAAGGGCTGGAATGGAAGCATAATATCGTGATTTCCAGCATGTGTACGGTGTTTGCAGAGTCGGAGGTCGTGTCGCTGGTGGCACAGAATAAGGATGTGGCAGATATTATCCACGGTTTAAATGTGTCAGTTGCCTCAAAAGTCGGCGCGTTGGCAGCCCGCCTTGGAAAGGATCATCCAGGCGAATATATGATGACCGGCGGTGTGGCGAAGAACCGGGGTATCATCCAGGCATTGGAAGAGAAGCTTGGTGCTAAACTTTATATCTGTGATGAGGCGCAGCTCTGCGGTGCGCTGGGAGCGGCGCTATTTGCTTATGAGAAATGTAAAGGCAGTGCGGAGGAAACGCGATGAAGCGGCAGGGTTAAAACACTTGTATCGATATTTTCGTCAGATATTCACTGGGAGAGGCTGTGGCCAATTCGTCGATCACAGCCTCTTTATGAGAGTATTTGCCGGTTTTAAACTTGTGTTCATCGGTCCAATCAAAGAGTTTTTCGTAGGTGGCTTTCGAGTCATAGTAATTTCCCATTAAGTAAGCAAGTACCTTGCCAGCCCAAAGTGCTGCAACATGGTTTTGCAAGCAATCCGCAACGTTCGCTCCTCCAGTATTCACCTGTAATCTCCATACCGCCATCTTCTCATCTCCCCGCTTTCTTCTTTAGTGCTTATCCACCTTCCGCTTCGGGAACCATCCTTTTGCCACTCTTTTTTCCTGTTCTTTCAATTCCTTAATGCTCCAAAAGCAACTGACGCCCAAAACACCCAGAGAAACCGACCAAAGTATTTCCTGCATTCTTACGGATAGAATCATACACAAAATGCCCACCAGCAAAAATACCGGCCAACAGCGGCTTCCAAAGTAATACTCCGCATATATAACAATAGGATGGAACAATCCAATCAGAAAAAAGGTAAGCACACCAATCAATATCCCACTAAAATTCATCATAACTCCTTGTCCTTTTCCTTATACAAACAGCACATTATCGCAGACCGGCGCAACTTATCTTCTGCGTGCAACAGTCGCCCTCAACAGCATATCCAATATGCGCAAAGAAGAATTATTGCAATATAGAACTACAACCTTCCTCTTCCATATTTTTTTAATATCTGACACATTTTTACGGATTGCATTTTTTACACGGATCATAACCTGCAGCAATCAGCGCATCCCTACTCTCTGATGAGGATTTTTTATTGCTCTCCTTCATCTGTTTGACCGATGAACAGGACGACCGATGAAATTTCTTTGTATTGGTATTGAGGATATAGGATTCCGTGCTGGTCTGCTGAGAAGCTGCCTGCTTAACAGCCTGTGTGGCCTGCTCTGTTACTGCCGTCTGGTTTGTTCCAGAAGCCGAGCTGTCACCCGTTGCATAATTGATGTTAATTCCCGGCTGAACATTATAAACGTAAACGCAGCACAAAATACCTTCGCCTTTGTCTTCTACGGATTCCGCTTCCATTAGTACGCCGGATGCTACGAGATTACTGCCTTCAAAAACCGGAGTCACCCGATACAGCACATGATTTCCAGTTTCTTTTACATAGTCCGCTGCCATATTCTCAAACGGCAGCATTCCCTGAACATTCAGATATCTGGTCCCAGTGATTAAGTTCTTCTCGTTTGCATTTTCTGCAGTAAGCTGATAACCGATCAAATGGCAGCGATTATATAAATATTTGCCATCCACATTGTCATATTTGATCGTATGCCAACCAGATGGCTTTACCTGCCCAATAGAGCCGCGCTCTTCTGTCGGCATCAGATCTTTTCCAACTGATGCATAGGCTACACCACATCTACCCAGTGAATCCAGGTCACTATATGTTTCAAAAGAAACTGCCGTCAGATCAGCGTCTGTGAAATACGGCTTGTTATCATTTACTATGGCATACGGTTGCCCAGAATAAGCCGAAACAGAAGCCAAATCAAATACCAATGTACCGGCCGAAACAAGATCAACCTGATGTAACTCTGTTGATGCAGAAACAATCGGTTCCTGCTTTGCCGCCTGCCCGCAAGCAGACATACTTAATGCTACCGCTGATAATAAACCGAATTTCTTTCATTATACTACAGTTTTCCAATTCCTGAAAGAAAAAAGAGGATCCCCGCAAAGAGTTCCTCTTATCATTATCCTATATTTTCGTATTTCCTTAACTTCTTCTCTTGTAAGTTCTTTTTTCCACTTTTTATATTCTTCTCTTAATACTTTACTTTTAATTGCATGGTATTCCATATTTAAGTCTTTGATTACACTGTCTATTGCTACACATCTTTTACGAATTAAATCAATCACTATCCTTCATCCCATCTTTTTATATTTATCCTGAATTATTCACGGAGCAGTATCTGAACTGGTAACTGTACCATGAATCCCAAAATTGACCCATGTAGCCTAAACATCGCTCAACCAATCTCCAAAAAGGGTATAAAATCCCTGTGGCAGAGTTCTGAGCGGTTATTAAGCTGTCAAGGTTCGTTAATAGTTACTATTCCAGCTGTACATTCAGCTTACCAATATTTGAAAGTGTCTCATAGAATTCATTTTTATAAGGGCAGCTGCTACACAGCTTGAATGTGATATATCTTGCTGAATGAACTACTTTTGCAGCAATCTTCAGCAGTTTTAAACGGACGGTATCAATGCGTTG
>NZ_QWGJ01000005.1:204138-205512 GCF_003435225.1 Clostridium sp. AF28-12
GCAGCAATCTTCAGCAGTTTTAAACGGACGGTATCAATGCGTTGTTTGCGCATGTTTGCTGATAACGCCAATCGTCTAAACCAATTAAATATGTTATAAGCAAGAGCGTGTACCTGAAGCCTGTTTGCATTTACGATTCTGGTATGACTGCTTACGGAAGCAAAATCAAAACCGGATTTACTTTCTTTGATGAAGTTTTCCATCAGCCCTCGCTTGCAGTAAAACTTGATAAGATACCCTGGTGAGGAATCCATGTTTGTGACAACAAAGGTGTACATGTAAACCATCTGGTTTTCCGGCTTTTCAACCTTGCATACCACACGCCGTTCGTAAGGCCATGACTTTGCTTTGTACATGAATTCACCATAAACTACCGCATAATCCACTTTGTTATTCCTGGTGATTTCATCAAGCTCATCCACAAGATCGGATGCTTTTCCACGTAGGATGCCATTCTCCTTCAGCCGGATCACATAGCTTGTGCCGTTTTCCTCACACTGCTTATAAAGATCAGGCGTAGAAAAACCGCTATCACCACGAAGTAGAATAGGGATTTCCGGATAGTCATGCAGATATTCATCCAGTACCGGCTGCAAAAAATCAACTACTCCGGTGCAGGAATACTGTGTTCCATCACGCAGCTGGATCTTTATCAGATCCCCGGTCATTCCATCATAACAGACAAGTGGATGATAACCATTGCTCTGATAGTGAAAGTTAAAGGCTCTGCCTTCCTGCCTGCCGTATGCATCAAGAAGAGTGGAATCCAGATCCAGAATAACAGCCTGTGGCATCTGAATACTGTAAATTTTCCTCCGAAGTACTCTGGCAATCGCAAGGAACTGGTTTAAAGTGTCTTCATCCATACGGTTAAAGAATCTTGATACCGTAGGCTGTGATGCAAGCGCATCTTTTTCAAGTACAGACTTGAATACAGGATCATTTGTCAGTTCATCAGAGGCATCATCCTCGAAATAACCGGCAATAATCATATATATCATTTGGAGCAGGTTTTTTGGATCCGAATGATATCGGAATAAAGCAGGATCATTGGTTTTAAACGCTTTTTCTAAAAGCGTATCAATACCAAGTTTGCTTATGAATTCTTTGATAAGAAGCAAGCCTGCATCGGATGAGAGATCTCCTCCATCAAAATTTATTTTAATCTGTCTATTGCTTTCTAAGGCTAAGGTGTTTACAATACTCATAAAGGGCTCCTTTGTTTGGGATTGTTAAGACTTTGAACACCTTAATTTTACCACAAATGGATGCTCTTTTTTCATTCACTTGATAGGTGAAAAGCAATATTCAGCTAAAATACAGTAACTATGTGGCTTTCAGCCACTTTCACGGCTGATCCGTGAATAATCTAGG
>NZ_QWGJ01000050.1:0-3063 GCF_003435225.1 Clostridium sp. AF28-12
ATGGGATGGTACTTGTTTTCATTCGCCACAATCCCGATGGCGTTATCAATCTTTTTCTCATTGGTAAGCCCGTAGGTTTCTTCCAGATAGAGAAGCAGATACTTCATGTCCGTATCGTTCAGGGCGGTGCTTTCTCTGTGGAAGCCGATGGGCTTTATGATGTCCTTGCGGTCAGTTAGAATGTTGTATGCGATAGCCCCGGAAAGCAGAGGGTCACGCTGGAATACGGTCAGGCAGTTCCGGATGCTCTGACGGACACCGCCTTTCTCGGTGGTTTCCAGCCCCGCCTTGATTTCCTCAATGCTCTGGGGCGGCTGCATGGCGTTCATGGTGTTTTTTAGTTCTTGCTGCGTCTGCGGCTGCAAGCTCTGCCATTCGTTGTTCAAGCTGTATCACATCCTTTCCGTAGTCCGTAATCAAAGCCGCTTTTTCCTCTGTCTCCCCGAACAGCAGCACATCCAGCAGATATTCCACTTGGGCTTGCTTCTGTAAGGCTTCCACAAACCGGGGATGAACGGCTTCCTCCGGGGTGTGCGGGGCATATTCCTTTCTCCATGCCCTAAGCAGGTGGAGATAATCGGCAAGGATACGGAAGCAGCGGTTCTTTGCTTCCTGAAACTGTTCCTCCGGGGATTTCTGCCGGGGCTTGGGCTTTTTTACCTTCCCCGGCGGTTTCCAGTCCTCATAGGAAAGCCCGAAGTCCTGTGCCAGCTGTACGGCGGCTTCTTTCTTTCCCAGCCCATACAGGGCGGCGGCAAAATCAATCACATCCCCATCCGCACCGCAGCCGAAGCAGTGGTAACGCCGATCCAGCTTCATGCTTGGGGTTTTATCGTTATGGAACGGGCAACAAGCCATCCCGTTCCGGCCTACACGGATTCCATAATGCTCCGCAGCCTGTCTTGTTGTGACGGACTGCTTCACAGCTTCAAATACATTCAAATCTATCCCTCCTTGAAAAAAGAAAAGCACCTGACATTCTCTGATTGAAAATGGCAAGTGCCTGTTAAAGTTCCATATCCTGTTGTTTGTGTTTTGTCTGCACCGGGGCAGTTCTTTGTGCTTTTTTCTCGTCCGCCTTATCCTGCAAGACTTCTTTGAGGGACTGCTTCTTGGACGGCTCTTTGCTTTCTTCTGTGCCGGGTGTGGCTTTCCGTACCCAGTAGCGGATGTCCCGCAGCTTCTTCAAATCCTCCTGTACCTCGGTCAGCGGTACTTTCAGTTCTGCGATTTCGCTGAGAAGCGTTTCCTGCTCCTCTTGCAGCTCCTTTTGGGTACTGTCCTTATCGTCCGGGTGCTTGGCAAGGTAGTCAGCGGCTTTCTCATACCGGGCAACCTCCGGGTGTTCCTGTTTGAATTTCTCCTTTGTTTTCTTAAAAAATATCTTCTGGTACTTCTCATAGACAGCCTTACATTCTTTGCAGTCTGTCCGGCTGGCAAGAATCCCGTCAATCACTTTGCTCCGGGCTTCCTTTGGCTTCATCTGATTGCGGTAATCTGCGGCTGATTTCCCGGAAGATTCCAGAAATGCTTCTAAGTCCTCCACAGTGGAAAGCCCCTTTTGCCGGAGATAGGACAGGGCTTCGCTGACTGCCTTTAAGTCCTGTGAAGTCCCCCGGTTCTGTCCAGCCCTCGTCCAGTCCTTCCGTTCTTCCTTTCGTATCGCCATATACTTCATCAGCAGATTGGGAAGAAGTGTCGCTTCCTCCGCCGCTTTTTGTGCAAGCAGCTCTTTCCGTTTTTCGCCCAGCTCGGTAATCCAGCCTTTGAGGTTTTGGATAAGCTGCCGGATGGACTTCATCAGACTGTTGGCGGCTCTGATTTCCCGGTTCAGGTTTCCGATATTCGTCTGGATACCACGCTTTTCCATCTGCCGGACAGCAGCCCCCTCATGGACAGTGGGGACAATATCAAGCCCCTGTCTGGCATAGGAACGCAAGTCCACACGCTCCGGACGGTCATTGGCTTCCAGATAGCGGTTCTGGATGACTTCCCACTCATGCCGCCAGATTTCACAATACTTCTGGTCGTTCCAGTCCACCGTATCCTCCTTGTGACTTTTCCATCTGCCGGACGGAAGTTTTATTCGTTCCCCATTTTCGTCAAGGTCATAAACCTTACGGCTCTTGGGAAGCCATTTCCCATGTTCGTCCATTGCCCTCATAGTCAGCAGAACATGGGCGTGGGGATTGTGTCCCGGCGGATGGGGGTCATGGATTGCAAAATCAGCAATCATGCCTTTGGAAACAAACTGCTGCTCACAAAACTCCCGGACAAGGACAGCATACTGGTCGGGTGGTATCTCTCTTGGAATGGTAAGCACCCACCGCCTTGCAAGCTGGGAGTTCCATTGCTTTTCCACCGCTTCGGCGGCGTTCCATAAGGTATTGCGGTCTGCATACGACCGTGGGGCGTTTGCCGGGAGCAGAATTTCATTGTGGACAATACCACGCTTTTCCGGGTAGTGCTTCACTTGCTGGTCGTATTCACAGAACAGCTTTTCGCCGCTTTGGTAAGCAGCGGCGGCAACCGCAGACTGTCGCTGGCTGCGCTGAACAATCGTGATTTCGTTGTGTGGGCAGGGCATTTCGTGTCCCTCCTTTCGGTAATTGGTGGATGGGGTGGCGTTTTACCACCTCATTTTGGCAGAAAAAAAGCAGGAGACCTTTTTCAGATTTCCTGCTCGGTGTGCCGCTGTGAAGGCGGCGGATATTTAGCTGTAAAAGTTCGGGACAAGTTGACCCGATGTGTGGGTGGCAAACTTGAATTTTACGATTTTTTGTTTTTCAAAAAGTCAATAGTTCTTTTCACGATAAATACGATACATATCAAACCTACAATCCCACAAACAATAGAGTCCTTTAAGTCTGCAAATCCTCCTGTGTACTGCATTGCATAATAATAAACCGTCCATATCAGTATCAATACGAACACACTAATACTTAACCAATAAGACTTTTTCTTCATCTAATTTTCCTCACATTGAACTTCCGATTAGTCGTTGACTTCATTATACTTTATTCGACCGTCAAAGTATAGAGAGATTTTGTAAAACTTGTCGGC
>NZ_QWGJ01000051.1:0-2906 GCF_003435225.1 Clostridium sp. AF28-12
CATGATTGAACGCTGGTTTCGTAGCTTCAAATATGAGGAAGGCTATCTTACGCAGTATGCCAATATCCGGGAAGCACGAGCGGCTATCAAAAGCTATGTACATACCTACAACTTTGAGCGCTGTCATTCAGCGATCAACGATCAGACACCCGCATCATATTATTATCCGGCACTGCTGATTGATCATGCTGCTTAACGGGGGCACCTCCCTAATTCAGCTACAGATATCGGTTCATTATAAAATGCTTGAATTTTTGTCTTGACAACTGAACCACTATAGTGTTCCTGGTCATAAGTATAGAGGGTCTCTCTTCCGTCGCTGTCCCATATCCATAATTTGCCCAGTTATTTACTTAAAGCTATAAAATCCACTTTATCCCACGAATTTCTATCATACCAGCTGCTTGTACTTGAGGATTACTACCTCCGACTAATGTGGCATCCTCTGCCTTTCTTTAGTACATCATATTGTTTAATTCTTTCTTTAGCAGCTTGCATCGCTCTGTTCAAGGCATTATCCCATTGGGTTCGCACTCAATAAAGATATTATCCCTACAATATCCACTTATTTTTGTCCCTTTAAAGTCAATTCTTTCCATCCTATTCTCTATAAAAGCACAATTTAAGTTCATATCTTTTATCTGTAAATCCAAAAAATTATTCTGCATAATTTGATTCCCATAGAAATTAAAATTGTCTATTTTTCCACCTTGAAATTCCAATCCAATAAAGGATAAATCTCCTTCCATTTTAATATTTGAAAAATTACAATTTACAAATTTAGAGTATGTAACATTAGACTGTACTTGAAAAGATCTATAACTGATATTTTCAAATACACAATCTATAAATATATTATCCTTTACTAACAACTCCAAATCTTCCCCTTCAAAAGTATCTCGAAACATACATTTTATGAATTTACATTCTTTAAATGTGGCATACACTTCATAAAAAGAGTTCTCAAATACAACGTTATAAAAATTGCACTTACTAATGACACAAATTCTGTTTTGAATTTCAGATATTTTACAATTCTGTATATTTGCATTTTCTATATACATTTTTTCATTTAATGTAAATTGTGACAAATCCAAATGTTTCAGCATACTTATACCTTCTTTCCGTTTCCACAGCCATTACTTTTAAGGCTCTCTTTATTTTCCTTTTCTCCGAAATTTTCTTCTCTATACTTTTTCATAGCATCCTCATGCGAAAGCGTACCTCCTTCAGTATAATCAATAATATTTGTATTATTGGGATGGGTAAGATATAGATCAATACCCTCTTGATTTGCTCGTCTCAACTCATTATTCAATCCCGTTATATCTGCTTGCAACATTTCCAGTTGACCTGATAGCCTTAATTGTTCCCTTATTTTTGGCAGTGTTTTTGTTTCCAACATCAAAGACAACTGATATTTCTCATCCAGTTGGGCTAATCTTGATCCTACATATTCGTTATATGCTCCATGATAAAAACTAGTTCCAGGTGCCCAACCATGCTGAGTTTTATTTGAGATATAGAATTCCATATTCTCCGCTGACACATTATAGTTTCTTAAAAAATTATCTAATGCCCCCGGAGTCGAACTATTCCTATTTATATCAAGTATTCCATTTAATGCGTGATCTACCTGATATCCTGACACACTAACTGCTATATTATTCCTAAATTCATTAGGGATTAGGTGCTGGGCTTGATGAGAGCCAACAGTAGCATCTGAAATGTCAGCATCACCTGTTATCATTTTTAAAATAGCAATCTTTAAGTCTGTCGAATTTCCCTTTGTTTCTATTACACTATCTGTAAAAAGATTCCTAATGCAGTATAATATCCACTCGGGTCATAATACACCACCGGGTTATTCCCGCAGTACGCATACAGATTCAGTCCATCCCCCTGATAGATGTCTTCCTGCATGAACCGCCCGGCAACCGGATTATAATACCTCGCCCGCAGGTAATACTGCTCTGTCAGTTCATCATACTGCTGGCCCGTATAACGGATGCGGTTATTCAGCTGTTCTGTGGTCTCAAGGGGTATGCCAAAGGCATCATACTGATAGCTGTTCCGGATTTCTCCCTGTCCATCAGTAACAAATACCGTACTGAGCTGTTCATCCCTGTGGTAGTAGGACAGTTCCTGTCCTCTTTGGAACGCTTCAATCCCTGCTCCGAGATGATAACTGATGCCCTGCTCTTCTCTTCCCTCCTCTAAAAGCTCTCCATTGTGGTAGACAAAACTGGTTCTCCTGCCGTTTTCCAGCAGTTCAAACCGCAGGCCTTCCGCATCGTAGCGGTTCTCCTGCACGTTGCCAGTTTCAGTTTCCACCCTTGTCTGCTGGCGGCGGCTGTTATAGGAGAACCGACGGATTCCGGCTGCATTTTTCTCCTCTATTATACCGCCCTGACGGTCATAAGAAAACAAACGTATCCTTTTGGATGACCGGCTGATTCCGCAGGTTGTAGGAAAGCTCCTGTACCACTTCTCCTAATGCATTGGTGGTGCGGATGCGGTTGCCGCGGCTGTCATAGGTGTAGGATACCCCCGCCCCGTCATCGCTCTCCGGCTCGTAGCCGTAGGGACTGATCTCTTTCCGCAGCCTGTCATTCCGGTCATAGAGATAGCGGGTCACCCCTCCTGCCGGATTGGTTCTGTGGGTCGCCCGGTCTTTCAGGTCATACCGGGTGCTGCTCTCCAGACATTCCCCGTCCGCTCCCAGAAGGGTCCGTTTCAGCGCATTTCCGGCTGCATCATAGACATACTGCACCCGTCTGTCGATGCCGTTCTTCCTGTCAAGGACTCTCTCCTCGGCTAGGCAGTCATCCGCATATCCATTTTGGTGCTTAAGTTAATACTTAACCTAGATTATTCACGGATCAGCCGTGAAAGTGGCTGAAAGC
>NZ_QWGJ01000052.1:0-2714 GCF_003435225.1 Clostridium sp. AF28-12
ATTGCGGAAAGTGTGATATAATCCAGATAAGCGGCAGCAATCAAACCACCGGAAAGGAGCGTGCGCCCATGAAAGGAGCGACAAGCATACAGGAACGCCTTTGGGAACTCCGCAAGGACAAAGGCTTAAATCTGGAAGAGTTGTCAGAGTTGACGGGTATTTCCAAATCAGCTCTTGGAAGTTATGAGAAAGAGGATTATAAAGAAATCAATCATGGCAACCTTATCACACTGGCAGACTTCTATGGGGTTTCCGTTGATTATCTGCTGTGCCGGACAGAGAACAGGGAGCAGATCAACACGCCATTGACGGAGTTGCATTTGAATGATGAGATGGTTGCTCTCCTGAAAAGCGGTCGGATTAACAACCGTCTGCTCTGTGAGCTTGCCACACATAAAGATTTTATCAAGTTTCTTGCGGACATTGAGATTTATGTGGACGGGATTGCCACCATGCAGATTCAAAACCTCAATGCCCTTGTTGATACTGTCCGACATGAAATCATTGAACGGTATCGCCCTGGCGAAGACGACCCCCATTTGAAAGTGCTACAAGCCGCCCATATCAGTGATGATGAATATTTCAGTCAGATGGTACGGGATGACCTCAACCTCATTATCCGGGATATTCGAGAAGCCCATAAAAAGGACAGTGAGAGTGCACCCCAGACCACTGTTGCCAATGAACTGAAAGAAAATCTGGAAGCGGTCGAAAATTTCAAGGGCAGCCGGGATGAAAAGCTGGTTGTCCTTTACTGTAAACAGCTCGGTATCAACTATAAAAATCTGTCAGACGAAGAATTTCGCTGGCTGATTCGGATTCTCAAAAAATCAAAGAAAATGGGAACGCCTATCAGCCAAAGGAAAAAACGGTAAAGAAAAACCGCTGTTGCATGGTTTGTTGGCTTCCATGTAGCAGCGGTTTTTGCTGGGATTATTCAGTTGAATTTTTAGAACGACAAACTGGAAGTTGTCGGGTTCTTTACATAGATAAAATATTAATTTTTCTTTCCACACCTAAAAAAAATAAAGTCTGGCTGATGAATAACTCCTCCAAACATATCTGCTCGCTTTTCTCTAATTGATTCTGGTACTTTTGATTCCTGACATTCCTCAATAATAAATCCAGCAGAAACAATATCATTTATTAATGTTGAAATCGTTCTATGATAAAGTTCATATTCATCTACTACCCAATGAATAACACGCTTACCCTCTATTCCGTAATTTCGTAGATTAGCATATAATCTTTCTCCAGTTTCTGCTCTGGTATATCTGTCAAAAGTCCCATCATATGCTGTACTTATTGGGTGTGACATCGAAAAAACACATTTGCCATTTTCATTCAAGTGACTATAAATCTGTTTCATAAGTCTTTCAAAATTTTCTACATAATCAAAAGCCAATGAACTTGTAATAACATCAAACTTTTCCTCTAAATCATCCAATTCTTCAAACGCCAGTCTTCTGTATTCAATATTAGAGGCAGCATTATTTTTTCTTGCATATGCTAACATTTTTTCCGATATATCAATTCCAAGAACGGATAACGCCCCTTTCTTTGAATATTGAAGTGCATGTTGCCCCATACCACATCCAATATCTAATACTTTCTTTTTATATAGTTCAGGTATCATTCCTAATATTATTGGTGTCTCAATAATATCATTAAAATTGATTTCTTTGCTACGTATTTTCTCGAAGTTTTCGTAAAATAAATCATTATCATAAATATTTTGTTTTGACATTCTGCAACCAGCCTTTCATATAAAAAATTATTTTTTGTTTTCTTCTACTTCCATCTTCTTGTCTTTCGGGCAACAAGCATCCTTCTCTTTCAGCTCGGTCAATTCCGATTTGTCATAATCATTCTATCATACCGTTATGAATAAATCATCTCTTGCAAAATAATTTCTTCTGCCCGGTTGTGAATGTTATTGCAACGCCGCACCCATTCCATTTCTTGGGTTCGTTTCAATTCCTCGGTCACGCCCTCGGCATCTTTCATCTGCTCCATGATGGTGTCTAACCGTTCCTGTGCCTGTTCGTTCAGGTCTGCAAGGTATGTCCATAACTCCCCGGTCAAGGTCAATGTGTTCAATCTGACTGGGTGGACTTCCCTTAAATATTCCCTGTGCATCCGTCCGTACTTTCCAATAGGGCGGTGTTCCTTCGGCAGCTTCAAATCCGGGATATAGTAATCTCCGACAAGGATATAATCAATTCCGTTTTCCGTTATTCTTGGTTTCAATTCTCTCATGTTCCTTACCTCCTGTGGAAGCAGGCTCGTCTGGTACTAACTCAATCACATCGGTAATCTCACAATTCAGCGTTTCGCAGATACGGGCTAATGTGTCCATGCTGATGTGCTTTCCCTCTTTACTCATGTTGGCAATCATATTCGTTGTCATACCAGCGGCAAGCCTTAAATCTTCTTTTCGCATATCACGCTCTAACAGTGTGTGCCAGAGTGGTTTATAGCTGATGTGCATATTGTTTTCCTGCCTTTCTACCCATACCACCGGGGCGGCTGCCCCGGCAGGAGCTTTTCTCTTATTATAACACCAATCTTGTGAAATCACAATTTATTCTTGTAGCCTGCCGCTGATACCGTCTGGATTGGTTTTTCCTTTCTTTTTGTTCCCTTTAATTAGCCATGAACTGTTTGATGCCATGGCTCTTTATTGATGTGTGATAAAGAAGCAATAGAAGTGT
>NZ_QWGJ01000053.1:0-2588 GCF_003435225.1 Clostridium sp. AF28-12
TGAATATTCCGTTGCGGCGAAGCCGTCTGTCCGGAAAAATGGAAACCACCTGTCCGGATAGGCGGAAACCGCTTTAGGTTATTGCTATGTGCGGCGAAGCCGCCTGTATGTTATTGTGCCTGAGATGGATCCAGTCCATAAACCTCCCTCATGGAAATATCCTTTTCTGGGTCAAGACTCATAATCGGAATCTTGTATGAATCGAATGAGATTCGATCCATGATGGCATCTGTGAGAGGGTTGTCCTTACCACCAAGCTTTTGGTACCAGTCTTCCTCAAGATACTGGGAACAGAAGATCGTGGATGAGTGCTTGCGACGCTTATGAATAAGCTCAAGCAGATTGGCTGAGTCTTTTTCAGTAACTCTCATGAGCAGCCACTCATCCAGGATTAGAAGCGTGGGATTGGTGTATTTTTTCAATGCATCTTTAAAGCGGCCTTCATCTCTGGCCTCTTGTAAGTCCAGGAGCAGATCCGGCACACGGACGTACTTAACGCTGTAATAACGCTTACATGCCTCCATTCCAAACGCACAGGCCAGATATGTTTTTCCACTGCCTGTTGCGCCGGTAATGAAGATGTTACGGTATTCTGTGATGTACTCACAAGTTGCCAGCCGTTCGATCAGGTGGCGGTTTACTTTGCGGTTATGACCGTAATCAACTGCCGCAATCGTTGCGTCTGGCTGCTCGAACTC
The DNA here is from genome assembly GCF_003435225.1 of Clostridium sp. AF28-12. Classification (NCBI taxonomy): domain Bacteria; kingdom Bacillati; phylum Bacillota; class Clostridia; order Eubacteriales; family Clostridiaceae; genus Clostridium; species Clostridium sp. AF28-12. The sequence continues at coordinate 699 of NZ_QWGJ01000053.1, forward strand.
TGCATTCTTAATCAGTCTTTTCAAACGGCTGTTTTTACGGGATGTATATTCGATATCAACGATCATCCCAAACCGATCATCGAAAGGGATCTCCTTCATGGAGATATCCTGCATCTGGTTACGGAATGCATCGGCCATCGATGTCATGTGCATTTCAATAAGCTTGTCAATTGTACTCTGATTTGTCATGATCTCTTACCTCCGTAATAACGGGCACCACGGGTGATGCCGGACTGGGAACTCTCGTTTGTCTGCTTCTGAGGTGCCTCAGATTTAGCTCCACGATCCGCAGTAAGGATGTTCTTGATACTTTTATAGCTGGGTGAATTCGAGTACTGCAGAGCCTTTGCACAGGCGTTTTCAAGCTGCTGTGAAGACTTCCTCTCAGCAAGCTTCAAAAGGCCCATACAGGCCCTGTAAGACTGCTGCTCCACTCTGCCTGAGGTAAGGATACTGTTTACAACTTTATAGGTATTGATTCCAATTGTTTCTGCCCATTTGCGGAAACGGTCACCGTTCCACTCCAGATATTTCTGGTGATCTGGCGGCATATGTTCGAGTACTGTGGAATACTGCCCAGGACGCCCGTACAGGCGTTTGTGGGAAGCAATTCTCCTGAAATCCTTAAAAATTTCAATGGTGGTATCTGTCACTCGCACATCGACCTTATCTTTGATATACTGATAAGGCACCGAGTAGTACATTTTGTCTACGGCGATGTGATAGTTGAACTGTACTGTGGCGGTACGATGTTCAGCTAATTCAAAGCGGGTGGCAGGCAGGGGCATGAGCAATGGCTTCTCATCTTCGAGAAACAGCTTCTGTCGGCTGCCTTCTTTCTTTTGAAAAGAAGCCGCGTTGTACTTTTTGAGCTTTTTCCTGATTTCCTGGTTCAATTCTTCCAGAGAGAAAAACTGTTCATTACGAAGCGCAGCTGTGATCCATGTAGAGACATGGCCAACATTTCCTTCTACACTTGGCTTATCCTTCGGGGCACGTACCCGGGCCGGAATGATAGCAGTGTTGTAATGCTGTGCCAGTTCCTCATAGGACTTAATCAGGACAGACTCATATTTGTCACTCTGTTTACGGTTCGTTGCTGTAGGAGCATTGTCTGATACCAGAATCGGCGTAACGCCGCCAAAGAACTCGTACATATGGACATGAGCGGTAATCCATGACTTTTGTTGTTCATTGATGAACGCTTCGACAAAAGCATACTGGCTGTAGGTCATAACACCAACAAAGATCCATGCTTCGGTAATTTCACCGGTATCCGGATCAATAATCTTTGCCGGATCACCAGCCCAGTCAACCTCGATCTGCTGGCCTGCTTTCCGCGGGATGTGCATGGTAGCACGGCTTTTTTGCTCGTTCTGCTGAATGTAATAACAGAACTGGGAATACATCAAAGCATCATCACCATTCTGACTGCATTCTTCGAGGTATTCTGTCCAAAGGAGCTTCTTGTTGACACCATTTTTGAGCAATTCCTTACGGATGTAGTCGAAGTCAGGCATCCGCTTGGTGGATTTCGGAGACAAATCTTTTGGAAACATCCGCTGCTCCAACTCAGCATCAGTGAGTGATTCGTCCAGTGGCCAGCTCAGAGATAATTCATCTGCACGTTTCTGGACCTTTACAACTGTCTTTCTTGAAACCTTGAGGCTTTTCTCAATGTCACGAAGAGACAGACCCAAGGCTGTCAGCCTTAGGATTTCACGATATTTGGTCATATGAAGACCTCCCTCATAATGAATTAGCATCAAATTCGATGCTTACATCCATTATAAGAGTGGTTCCCTAATGACCGGAAGAGCGGTTTCCATCAATCCGGAACAATGGTTTCCTCAATCCGGACAAGTGGTGTAAAAGTACCCGTAATATTCA
>NZ_QWGJ01000054.1:0-2511 GCF_003435225.1 Clostridium sp. AF28-12
TAGAGGATAACGGTTATCAGTACGGACATGATTTTCATGCAAAGGCTTACAAGGCTTGTTTCAAGCACAAGTAAGAGCAGTTCGGGGATTTCCATATCTTCAAGCCCCTCCTGCATGGTGGCAAGGGCTTCGGCAACGTCGATATTCGTATCGCCGCCGATAACCCCCGCTGCGCCGGAAACGATATGCTGCGCCATATCAAAGACCGCCATTGTGATGTTGAACGTGTTGGTTACGATAAACACCGCGACAAAGGCTTTGAATATCCACTTAAAGAACATGAATGTTTCTATGTCGTGCATATTGTTCTTTTCCGTTACCATGCTGATTAGCTCGTAGCATAGGACATAGGTAATGACAAGCCCCGCAATCGGAACGATTACATTTTCAGAAAGGGTCTGTATCATGCTGAAAATATTTGCGTTCCAACCCTGCGGGGTCTGTCCTACCTCGTTTGCGATAGTCCCGACTTTTTCGTTTACGTCCCCGAACATAGTTGACAGATTACCGTTTATCGCTCCGATAAGGATTTCCTTTATCCATTCGTTAATCGCGTCAAGTATGCTCTGCATAGGCAGCTACCCGCGCTTAACCGAACAAGCCGGAAAGCAGAGGTACAAGGATAGTGCCGATAAGGGCAACGCCGCCGCCCGCCATGAGCTGCTTAATGCCCTGTGATTTTGCGCCCGGATTATCATTTCCGTAGCCCTCCAAGAGATTGATAACGCCCCAAATGCCAAGTCCTGCTCCAAGAGCGATAACCAAAGTCTGTAATACGCCGATTGCGCTGTTGAAAAATTCCATAAAACTCCTTTCTGCCGCAAATGCGGCTTGCCCGTAAAAGGGCATAAAAAACGGCGGTCAGTTTTCAAACTGCCGCGGTCATAAGTCCCCGCGCTGCCTAAATGTCTGCTGCGCGGCGGTATTCAGTTGTCAGTGTGGGCGATAGGAATTTTTGTAGGGGCGCGTATCATGCAAGTTGTCTTTTTCTTTGTTACTGCGTCAATTCCTCCTTTCTTTTCGCTGCTGCTCATACAGGGCTTCACACCGTTTCACAAACTGCCGGATAGCAGCCTGCCGCTGCTGTTCCCGTCGTTCAGCAATCGAAACAAGCCCGTTTATGGCTTCTGTGATTTTCTTGTCCTTTTTCTTTCTGATACGTCTATTCATGGTCGGTGTCCTCCTGCAAATCGCTTTCGCTGATTTCGTAGTAGTCAAATACTTCGTCCGGCTTCACAAGGGCGGGTCTGCGCCTTAAATGCTTTTCCATATCAAAAGTATTTTTCTTGTCATAGTCGGAAAGATATTTATAGTTGGGGTGCTTTGTAATGTCGTACTTATCAGAGAAGAACGGGCGCACCCCTCGTAGCTGTAAAATACATTTCCCGCCGTCCATAACCGCTATTTCATCTTCCGTCATAAGCTGCTTGCCTAACTTCTGATAATTCAGCCCATGCGATACCTCGCGCCCCCGGTTCTCGGAAGTGTTGAAGCTGTCAATGGTTTCTTTCCCCAAGATTTCCGACATTTCTTTGAGGGTGGTTTTCTCCTTGCCGCCCAAGAAAAGGGTGGTGTCGCAGTTGCCGACTATGGTATCGGCGTTGTCCTTATAGATTGCCTTTAACTGGCTTTGCGACTGTAAGATAATCGACGCGGAGATTTCCCGGCTTCGTATGGTGGCTATGAGCTTTTCAAACTTCGGTATCTGCCCGATATTTGCAAACTCGTCTAACAGACAGCGCACATGGACGGGCAGCCTGCCGCCGTATTCATCATCTGCCTTGTCGCAAAGCAGATTGAAAAGCTGCGTGTAAAGAATACTCACGACAAAGTTAAAAGTATCGTCGGTGTCGCTGATGATAACAAACAGGGCGGTCTTGCGGTCGCCTATGGTGTCAAGCTCCATTTCGTCGGTTTCCATAAGGTCGCGCAGCTCCTTAATGTCAAAAGGGGCAAGCCGCGCACCGCAGGAAATGAGAATAGAGCTTCGTGTCTTTCCCGCAGATAACAGGAATTTCTTGTACTGCCGGACGGCAAAGTGTTCCGGGTCTTTTTCCTCCAACCGTTCAAACATGAGGTCAACGGGGGACTGAAATTCCGGGTCGTCCTCGCGGGCTTCACTGGCATTTATCATTTCAAGCAGCGTCGTGAAGTTCTTTTCTTCCTCCGGGGCTTCGTACCAAATGTAGCCGATAAGGGCGCAGTAAAAGAGCCGTTCCGATTTTACCCAAAAATCCTCCCCGGCTTTTTCCCCGTCCCCTTTGGTGTTGGCAATCAAGGTATTTACCAGTTTCAAAATGTCTTTTTCGCTGCGGATATAGGCAAAGGGATTATAACGCATGGATTTCTTAAAATTTATCGTGTTCAGCACCTTTATCCGATACCCGCCGCGCTGTAAGAGCTTCCCACACTCGACTAAAACCGTACCTTTCGGGTCAGTTACAACGTAGCTTGAGTGCATTTGCATTAAGTATGAGGTAGGCACCCTGCGCCTTGCTGACTTTCATCAGT
>NZ_QWGJ01000055.1:0-2508 GCF_003435225.1 Clostridium sp. AF28-12
CCCAGTGCGCCCGTAAGGGCGGTATAAATCCTACCTTGAGCAAGTAGTAGGTAAAAGTATCAAGCGGCATTGTGCCGCAACCTATCATTCCCCGTCTTACCCCAAAAGGGAAACCGGAGGGCGACCATAGCATGACGGAGGACACGGGGCGCTGAAGCCTCAGAAGCGCCGGCGTGACGGAATGAAAATCCACGTATGAGGATGGAAGCTAGACTGCTTGAATGACAGCCTGAAATCGGGACCAAGAGCGTACCCCTGACGTAGAGAGGTTGTACTCGTCAGTGTTCCTGACAGTCGCATTGTTTGGCTATGCGGCTGCTGATACTCGGAGCAGGTTCAGCCACGGGAAAGTGGAAAAAGGCGAACGTCACATACCGACAACGTGGAACGCTTGTTTATACCGTACTAAACGGGGATTGCCTAAAGTGAAATGCCGAAAGGCTATGAAAACGCTGAAATGCGGGGTTCTGAATATTCACCATGGCAACAGAGTTCCCATAGTAGTCTGCGGACGGGAAAGCCGTCTACATGGCAAAGGGGAACAGTGAATCATTTTCAAAACAGAAAGGATGGTGTGTGAGACACTATGAGAAATCCGATTCATGTCTTGAAAAGCCTTGAAGAAAAGGCAAGTGTAAGTAACAACAAATATGAAAGATTATATCGCAACCTATACAATCCAGAGTTCTATCTCCTTGCATATGCGAACATTGCGAAATCGCAGGGGAGCATGACGCAGGGGGTAGACGGGCAGACGCTGGACAACATGAGCCTGCCGAGAATTAACCGGATTATTGAATCCATACGCAACAGGACATATCAGCCAAAGCCTGCAAAAAGAAAGTACATTCCTAAAAAGAACGGGAAACTTCGCCCGTTGGGAATCACTTCTACTGATGATAAGTTAGTGCAGGAAGTGGTCAGAATGATTCTTGAAGCAATCTATGAGCCGACATTCAGCAACAATTCACACGGTTTCAGACCAAAAAGAAGCTGTCACACGGCACTTACGCAAGTGAAGAAAAACTTCACAGGTGTTACATGGATTGTCGAGGGAGACATTAAGGCGTGCTTTGATAACTTCGACCATCATGTGTTGGTTGAATTACTGCGGAAAAGGATTTCAGACGAGGCTTTTATCGGTCTAATCTGGAAGTTCCTGAAAGCCGGATATATGGAACAATGGCAGTACAACTGCACCTACTCCGGTGTTCCGCAGGGCAGCGGTATCAGTCCGATATGTGCAAACATCTACCTCAGCGAACTGGACAACTATATGCAGGAATACAAAGAAAAGTATGATTGCGAGCCAGAACGCAGAAGGACGACCAGAGAATACGAGCGGGCGTCCCGGAGATACAGAAAGGCACGTAAAGCGTTAATGGGCGCAGAAAAATCAACTCCTGAACTGGTAAAAGAATTTAAGGATTCCAGAAGGAAGAAGATGAATCAGCACTATTACAATCCGTTTGAGGAAGGCTTCAAGAAAATCCAGTACAACCGTTACGCCGATGATTTTGTAATTGGCGTTATCGGCTCCAAAAAGGACGCAGAAAAAATCAAGGAAGATGTAAAAATCTTTCTCCAAGAAAAACTGCATTTGGAAATGTCCGAGGAAAAGACGAAAGTCACCCATTCCAGTAAGCCGGTACGCTATCTGGGGTACGATTTCAAAGTAATCCATTCCAAGAACATGAAGCGTTGTAAAAACGGCGACATGAAACGGGTGTGGTATGGAAAAGTATTCCTGTATATGCCGAAAGAAAAATGGATTAAAAAAGCGATGGAACGGGGAGCGATACAGGTGAAACGCAACAATGACACAGGCAAAGAAATGTGGCGTCCTATGCCAAGGAAAGACCTGATGAACCGCAGCGATGCAGAGATTGTGTCTACTTTCAATTCCGAAATTCGAGGGTTATATAACTTCTATCGGATAGCAGAAAACGTAGGCGCATTGCACAAGTATTACTACATGGTGCGGTACAGCATGTTAAAAACTCTGGCAGGAAAGCACAGAACGAATGTCAGTGTTATTAAGAAGCGGCACATGGTAAACGGAGTACTGAGAATCCCATACGATACAACTAAGGGACGTAAATACTGCGAATTTTACCATGATGGATTCAGAAAGCACAGCGACGGCTATGACAATGTGGCAGACGTTATGCCGAGTTATAGGAAATATGACAGCAGGCACACGATAGTAAACCGCATAAAAGCCGGAGTATGCGAGATTTGCGGGGAACATGCAGACTATTTATGTATGCACCACGTAAGAACGCTGAAATCGCTGAAAGGCAGGGATATATTTGAGCAGAAAATACTGAAAATGAGAAGAAAATCTCTGGCTCTCTGCCCTGACTGCTTTGAACTCTTACACGAAACCAAAGAATCAAGGTGATTCATGGAAAGCCGGATACGCTGAGAGGTGTACGTCCGGTTTGGGAGGCGGCTCCCTGAAACCTACTGATGAAAGTCAGCAAGGCGCAGGGTGCCTACCTCATA
>NZ_QWGJ01000056.1:0-2092 GCF_003435225.1 Clostridium sp. AF28-12
TGCCATAGTGATATGGTAAGGCGTCGGGTTCTTACCCTACTACTCACAAGTTTAGCGCCTATCCCGTTTGCCACCGTCCCCAACAGGGAAACCGGACACATGGGGCAGAACTATTTCCGCTCCCTCTTTGCGGTGGGCTTTCAAGGTCTATTGATCTTGGTCTGTGTCGCCATCTATGCGGTGCTGATCCAGAGTATCGCCACCGACGGCGACCCCATCGGGGCGATCTGGGGCTGCGTGGGATATACGGTGCTGCTGTGTTTTACCTTATTCAAAACAGGCAGTCTTGCAAAATCCATCTTCGGCTGCCATTAAGAGACTTCGGGCCATGCTGACCCGAAGCGGAAAGGAGGCGGTATGCCCCGGCGTTACAAACAGGGTGCGGACGGACAGCCGCACCCGGCTTTCTACGGAAAGCTCCCCGAAGAATTTTCTAAAGCAGACACCATGCGCTTTATGGTGGAAACCGATCTGAAACTGTCCGGGTGCGTATCGGCGGACACGCTGGCGGCACTCCGGGCGGAAGGCTATGACTACAAGGACGGGAACCTTGTTCCCGCCGGAAAGGAGGAAACCATGCAGGAAAAGGTTGCAAACACCACCCCGGCCGCACCGTTGAAGCTGGATGTAAGCGTGCGGGTCATCGAACCTGTGAAAAACCTCATGGGCTTTGCCAGCGTGAAATTCAATGACTGCTTTGTGGTGGAAAATCTGAAAATCGTACAGGGTAGCAAGGGGCTCTTTCTTGGGATGCCCAGCCAGCCAGACGGCAAAGGCGGCTACCGGGATATGGCCTACCCTGTCACAAAGGAGTTCCGGGAACAGCTCAACACCGCTGTTCTGCAAGCCTATGAGGCAAAGCTGGAACAGATGGCGGAGCGCGGCTCTGTGGGGCGTGCGTCCATCAGCGACCAGCTCAAAGCCGGAAAAGCGGCTGCCGAACAGGCAAAGGCAGAACGGCCTCCGAAGGAAAAGCCCAGCCGCAGCGCAGAGCGTTGACCTCGGGCCATGCTGGCCCGAAGCAGAAAGGAGGCGGAAACCATGCCACGCAAACGGACGGGCTATGACGCGGCCTGCTATTACGACGGAAAACTGCTGGGCCGCTGTACCAAAGCGGACAGCGACGCCTATACCCTGTTGATGAACGCCTGTGGTGGGGACGCCGCCCGGGTCCTGCGGGAATATGCCTATTTTTCCCCGGAACTTCGCGCCATATTGGAAAATGTGGCGCTCATGCAGGCGGACCGGAACCGGACGGGCGGAATGTTCCATGCGCCGAAAAGTTCCCCGTGGGGCGAGGTGCAGAGCTGTGAAACCCTCTGTCCAGGGGTGTTTCTGGTATCTACCGCCAGCCACGGCGGAACGATGGTGGCAAACGAGGTAGCCGCCGTCCTCTCCCCAGCGGCCAAAAAATGCGGCTTCAAGGACAAGGGCTATATTTGCTATGAGGAGGACGCACAGGAAAGCGTAGTGCTCCGGGAGCTGCTGGACAAAAAGCTGTGGAAAATCCCTGACCGCATTAAGGACAAAGGACAGTTTGAAGAAAAACTCAATCAGTCCATCCGGCAGTATCACCCCGAATACTGGCGGGCAAGGCAGAGCGGACGAGAGGCCGCCGAAGCTGCCCGCAGCACAGCCCCGGCCAAAGAGGCCGCAAGATAACCTCGGGCCATGCTGGCCCGAAGCAGTAAAGGAGGTGTACCAAAATGGCCTATGTGCCAGTACCAAAAGACCTTTCCAAAATCAAGACAAAGCTGGCCTTCAACCTAACGAAGCGCCAGCTTGTTTGTTTTTCCAGCGCGGCGGCGGTGGGCCTCCCGGCTTACCTGTTTTCCCGTGGCAGTATCGGGAACAGTGCCGCCATGTTCCTGATGATCGGCCTCATGCTCCCGTTCTTCTTTCTGGCTATGTATGAACGAGACGGTCTGCCGCTGGAAAAAGTGCTGAAAAATATCATCCGCACCCGGTTCCTCTATCCCCGTGTGCGGCCTTACAAAACCGAAAACTTCTATGCGCTGCTTAGTGCCAGAAAGGAGGCGCAGCCGATTGCGAAACAGCAGAAGGGCCGGAAAGCCCGCAGGCAGAAAGCCTG
>NZ_QWGJ01000057.1:0-1828 GCF_003435225.1 Clostridium sp. AF28-12
CCCTGTGTGTTAGGATAGTTGTCAGTGAAAGATAATTACATTTGTGGTAGTATAGAGCTATCGCAGGAAGGGAGCTTTCATTATGAACTATAGTCCAGAGTTAAAGGATGCACTCCTCAGGAGGATGCTTCCACCAAACAATGAATCCATTACAAAAATTTCCAGAGAAGAAGGTATTTCCGAACAGACATTGCGTAACTGGCGGGACAAAGCCAGAAAGGAAGGCTATGCCACTCCTGGTACAGATGCCATCCCAGACAATTGGAGCACACAGGATAAATTCTTAGTTGTTGTTGAAACAGCGAGCATGAATGAAACGGAACTTGCTGAATATGCCCGTAAAAAAGGACTTTATGTTGAGCAGATTAAGGATTGGAAAGATGCCTGCATGAATGCAAATGGCGGCATCGCTAAAGAGGCCTCCCGACTAAACCGGGAACTCAAGGATTCTGAAAAAGAACGCAGAAAACTTGAAAAGGAATTACAACGCAAGGAAAAAGCTCTTGCCGAAGCTGCAGCTTTACTTGTATTGTCAAAAAAAGCAAATGCGATCTGGGGGGATCCCGAGGACGAATGATTAGCGCCTCAGACCGCGAAAATGCTGTACTGCTAATCAATGAAGCTATTGCATCTGGTGCATCCTGCAAAAAAGCCTGTTACCGTCTCGGAATTACAGAAAGGACTTTTTACCGCTGGAAAAAAAGGAAATCAGATATAAATTCCTATGAAGATGGACGTCCCACAGCGGATCATTCAGAGCCGGCAAATAAGATCCCGACAGAAACCCGAAAGGAAATCATAAATATCTGTAACAAGCCTGAATACGCCAGCATGGCGCCATGTGAGATCGTTCCAACACTAGCCGATGAAGGCATCTATATCGCCTCTGAATCAACCTTTTACCGTGTTTTACGGGAAGAAAAAATGTTGAACCATCGTGGACGCAGTGAAGCACCAAAGCATAACCGTCCGTCTACATACAGTGCAACAGCACCCAATCAGGTGTATATGTGGGATATTACGTATCTGAATGGCCCACATAAAGGAATGTTTTACTATCTGTATCTTTTTTCGGATCTCTATGACCGGAGTATCGTGGGCTGGGAGGTCTATGAGACAGAAAATGCCGATTATGCCAGCAGCCTGATCAAAAGGATTTGTTTAAAGCAGGGACGCCTTACTACAGAGCCATTAGTATTACATTCTGATAATGGTTCTCCCATGAAAGGTGCAACGATGCTTGCAACGCTGTATCAGCTTGGCATAACACCTTCAAACAGCAGACCGCGTGTAAGCAATGATAATCCATATGCGGAAAGTCTCTTTAAAACATTAAAATACCGTCCGAATTATCAGCCTAAAGGGTTTGCAACACTGGAAGAAGCAAGGGAATGGGTAAGTCTGTTTGTAAAGTGGTATAACCATGACCATCATCATAGTGGATTAAAGTTTCTTACCCCATATCAGCGCCGCAGTGGTTTATCTGACAAGATACTTGCCAAACGCAAGGAAGTTTATGAAGCAGCCAAAACAGAGCATCCCGAGCGTTGGAACGGACGTTTGACCCGTGACTGGAGCCTTCCGGACACAGTGTATCTGAATCCGGAGAAAATAAGCGAAGAAGCAGAAACTGCTGTTGAGGAGACAGCTGTTTCATAAAAATCTGATGATTCAAATGGACATGCTCAGATAAAAGCTCTGTGCCTGACGTGATTGTCAATAAAAATGGGGTATTCATTGATACTCACGTCAGGTACAGAACAATATCTGATAACCTGTCGAAACAAGAATATAAATTTTTACTGACAACTACCTTGACAATCAGCGC
>NZ_QWGJ01000058.1:0-1571 GCF_003435225.1 Clostridium sp. AF28-12
ACTTCGGGCCATGCTGGCCCGAGGTTTGGAAAGGAGGGATACATCATCGGAAAGAAACCGGACAAACGGAATTTTCAAAGGCCGGAGCCGACGGAGGATACCGGGGGCAATCGCCCCGGACCGGCTGAACGGGAAGGGCCTTCCCCCGCACCATCCCGACGCCTGCGATTTGAGGACGAAGATACCGGACAGGACAGTCCTTCGGGCCACGATGGCCCGAAGTCCAAAAGCGGCAAGTTTCAAGAGGACAGTCGCAAAAGCCGTCCCTCTGACCGCATGAGGCAGGAGGATGAAGCGGGCGGGCCGCAGGATACCGGCAAGGCACAGGAGCCGGAGGGCTCCACTGAGAAGGCCGGGAGCAAAAAGGATAAGTACCAGAAAGCACAGGCCAAAGCGGAACACGCCGGGGAAAAGCTGGGAAAGGCCCGGGAGAAACTGGACAAGACCGAGGCAAAACGGGCAGCGAAGAAGCCGCCGGGGCTTGCAAAAAAGGCAGTCCGGGGAGCCCGTACAGAAGCATGGTTCTATGTCCACAACAAGATCCACGAGGTCGAGCATGAAAATGTGGGTGTGGAAGGAGCCCATAAGTCGGAACTTGTGGCCGAGGCCGGAGCCCGGAAACTGACTCGGTATGCCAAACGGAGATACCGGGAGCACCCGGCCCGGAAGGTGGCAAAGTGGGAACGGAAGGACATAAAAGCCCGGGCCAATGTGGATTTTCAAAAGATGGCCTCCGAGCACCCGGAACTTGCCAGCAATCCGCTTTCCCGTGTGCAGCAGAAATGGAAACTGAAACGCCGGTATTCCAAAGAAGCAAAGGCGGCTGCAAAACAGGGCGCAAAGGCCGCAAAGAAAACCGCTGCCGCTTCGGGAACTGCGACCCGTCGGGCGGCGCAGTTTGTGACCCGTCATCCCGTGGCGGTGCTGGTCCTGCTCCTGCTGTTGCTGCTCTGTTTTCTTGTGTCGGCGGTAAGCTCTATCTTTCCCACGCTTGGCAGCGGCCTTGCCAATGCGTTATCCGGCACCTCCTACGCCTCGGAGGATACGGACCTGCTGGGGGTGGACGAGGACTACACAGCGTTGGAAAACGAGCTGGCGCAGACGGTAGCGAACATCGAAAGCACCCATCCCGGATATGACGAGTACCGCTATTCCGTGGACGAGATCGGCCACAACCCCTATGAGCTGGCGTCCTATCTCTCGGCAAAGTACCATGTGTATTTCCGGGAACAGGTGCAGGACGAGCTGCGGGAGATCTTTGAGGCACAGTATGAACTGACCTTGACGGAGGAAGTCGAGATACGCTACCGCACCGAAACCAGCACCGACCCGGAGACAGGGGAAACCACCACCGAGGAAGTCCCCTATGAGTATTACATCTTAAATGTGACCCTCACAAACAAGACGCTGCCTGCCGTGATCCTGCCGAGGCTTAACGAACAGCAGCGGGAAATCTACACCGTTATGCAGCAGCTCAAAGGCAACAAGCCCTATCTGTGGGAAGGGATTTACAACGGCGGCGAAGATACCGGCCCCAGCTATGAGATACCCGGCGAGGCGCTGGATGACCC
>NZ_QWGJ01000059.1:0-1515 GCF_003435225.1 Clostridium sp. AF28-12
CAGATGGTCGAGGACAATCTCAACCAGCGTGAAGAAATCCTCCCCAGTGAGCGGGCCAAAGCCTTGAAAATGCAGCTTGAGGCCATCAAGCACCAGGGCTCCCGCACTTCGGGCCAGATTGACCCGAAGGACGCAGGCAAACGCTCCAACGAGATTGTGGCCGAGCGCAATAAGATGGCGGTCAAGCAGGTGCAGCGGTATATCCGTCTCAATGAGCTGGTTCCCGACCTGATGAAGCTGATGGATGAAAAAAAGCTGGGTTTTACTACGGCGGTGGAGCTTTCCTATATCGGCAAGAAGAACCAGAACTATATCGCCGTCGCCATTGACAGCCAGCAGTCCTCGCCTTCACAGGCGCAGGCAAAGCGTATGCGTGAGCTGGACGAAAAGAAGCTGCTCAACGGGGATGTGATCGACGGCATTATGATGGAGGACAAAAAGGAGGTAGACAAAGTGATTTTGACAGGTGCGGAACTGAGCAAGTATTTCGGCAAGGAAACTACGCCGAGGGAAATGAAGGACCAGATCATCAAGCTGCTGGACGACTGGAAGGGTCAGCAGAAGGAACACGAAAAGCCGGAGAAGAAAACCGAACAGGAAAAATAAGCCCAAACTTCGGGTCAGCATGGCCCGAGGATTGCGGGGCTCTGCCCCGCGCCCCGAAGCTCTGGAGATATAAATGATTCCCCGTCGCCAGTTATTCCGTAGCATAGCCGGGAAAATCAGTCAAGGGCAGCGCCGCCGCAGGCGGTGCCAGAGGCACCCTTGACGGATTTCTCCCGGTTATGCTTTTTCCCGGTCAAGCGACGGGGATATAAATTCTCCAGAGCCGTTCCCCTTCCCGGGGGAAGGGGCGGAGGGGTTGGGCGAACTATTGCTTTTCCCTAAACCTAAACAGAAATGGAGGCTCAACCAATGAAACGACCTTTAGCATACCTGAGCGCCGCATGGAGCGGCGAGCCGGATGTTGATATGGAGCTGGCGGCCCACTACTGCCGTCTTACTTATGAGGCGGGCTTTTCCCCGATCTGCCCGCTCTTGTACCTGCCGCTGTTTTTGAATGACAGCGTTCCCGAGGAACATAAGGCCGGGATTGATATGCGCCGGGATATGCTGCGGCGTTCCCATACCCTGATCGTCTGCGGCAGCGTTGTGGACGAGGATGTGAAAAACGATATTGCGGTTGCCGGGCGGCTGGGCATTGCGGCGACCACACTGGAAGGGGTGCTTGCCGTGAAGGGACATGGTATCCCGGGTCATGCCGGACATTAAGCTGGGAAGCCTTTTCGACGGGATCGGCGTGTTCCCTCTGGCCGCCTCCCGGTGCGGTATCCGTCCGGTATGGGCCAGCGAGATTGAGAAAGCGCCCATCTCCATAACCAAAAGGCACTTTCCCGATATGGCGCATTTGGGAGATATTACAAAGGTGGACGGCGGGAAAATCCCGCCGGTCCATGTGATAACCTTCGGCTCTCCCTGTCAGAACCTTTCTCTGATCGGCAACCGCTCCGGCCT